>CAZGAW010000062.1:345-25412 GCA_964523645.1 uncultured bacterium
TTGCCTGACGAGTTCATCTTCGGAAAGGTGTAGCCAGCCACCATCTGTATTGTAAACGGGGACAGCGGCTCTTGCACCGCCGAGGAGTTGGTAAAGAGGTAGTTCTGCGCGCTTTGCCATGAGGTCCCAAAGGGCGATGTCTACCGCTGCCATACCTAAGCCGACGATCCCGCCTCTGCCTACCCAGTGTGTCTCCATCCACATCCGGTTCCAAATCCGATCAATATTGGAAGCATCCTCTTCGAGGAGGATAGGCGTGAGGTAGGCATCCATCGTCTGTTTAATGGCTTCCGCACCCTTGCCGATGGTGTAGGAGAACCCGGTACCTACAACGCCATCTGCGTCTTCAATCTCAATGAAGGGAAATTCCATAGAGACGAAAGTTTGAATGGCATCGACGCGTTCAACTTCGGGTGGGATGTCGTAAAGAGCTGTCCGAACTGCTTTAATTTTCATTGGATTTCGCCTACTGCTTTAAGTTCTCCACCATCGCTAGTAAATTCTCGATACAGATGCGTGAAGCTTCCTCACCGGCTTCAGAGAAGGCTTGTCCTGCTGGACGGTTAAGGATCGCCTCGTCAATTTTCAATGAGGGTCGCCAGTGCGTTTCAAGGCAGAGATGTCCTTCATATCCGTCGTCAATAAGGGCTTGGAGCTGCCCTTGCCAGTCGATAATGCCATCGCCGACCGGGACAGATTCTATTTTACCCGTATCGGGGTTTGGACCTGCGTCCTTGAGATGTGCGTGGATCATCGTCGATTTCATGCGATTGTAAGCATCGGGATACGGGGTTTCGCCGCCCTTTGCGTGTGCTTCGTTGGCAGGATCCCAGATCCCGCGGATGTTCGGTGAATCAATCTGCTCGATAAATTCTGCTGTGAGTTTCGCGGTACGGAGCGAGGTGCTGGATTCGTTTTCCATGCCGAGCACAATACCTTCGCCATCTATCATCCTACGGGGTTCATCGTAAGCAGCGATAATCTCATCCCATCGTTCCTCAGTTTCGTCGGTATCCCAGAAGACGAAGGTACGAATGAGATTGGTATCAAATGCCTTTGCTGTCCGGATGGACCCTTTGAGTATATCGAGATGTTCTTCTCGTTCTGCGGCGTTGTCCATATCGCACTTAAAGAATGGAGAGGCAACACCGATAATCTCAATGTCAGTCCCGTCGAGTAGACGTTTCATTTCGTCAATGTCAGCGTCGGTAAGTTCATGCGGGAGCTTATCCCAGACCGAGCGAATTTCGATGGAGTGTAGATTGAATTCCTTCACAAAATTAACAACGGTAGCGAAGTCCTGTGAAACTTCGTCGTTGATAACGCCGAGTTTAAACATAGTCGTGTATCTCCTTTGAAACTTTTGCGATATATTAGCACAGTGCAGTGTTAATGGCAAGTGAGATTTTCGGTGGTAGTCAGTAAGAGGCTGTCAGCCGTCAGCGGTCAGTTGTCAGAAGAATGGTTATCAGTCGTCAGTTATCGGTTGTCGGTTAAGAGGGGTTTGGGTAACAATCTTCCGCAGTTTGGAATATTCCGTAGTTTTTTTGCAAACGCTGAAATCCAACGCGAAGAAAGCATTTCTGCGGATTTCTTCCCTCCTACAGGAGAGATGTTTAGGAAATTGACTTGCAATGCGGGTAAAGATGTGCTAAAATGAAATTAGTCGTAGCGTTGCCTATAGAGGAGGAAATGATGAATTACACAGAATTGTCGCTTCCAGAACGCCAAAGAGAAGAAATTCATCGGATTTTATCCGATGCTTCTAACAGAAAGGGTGACATAGATGACGAATCTATATTACGAAGCCTCCAAGAACTCATCCCCGATGACGCAGACCTTCAGGTATGCTTTGCAGACTTCGTTATCCCTTTGTTGAAAGCCTCTATAGACGCACCCAACCCCGAAGCCGCTTTAAACCGTTTTTCGCGCTTTGCACAGGGCGCGTTTAATCGCAGATCCCTCTATCAACTGCTGCGAGATGCGCCCTCTCTCATGCGTCCTGTCATTTTAGCTTTCGGTGCATCCACCTATTTGTCCGAGATTCTAATTCGCACGCCTGAATATTTCTATGACATCATTGATCCGAATGTGATGGGGATTCAGAAAACCTCCAAAACGATGTATCAGGAGCTTAAAGCATCAATCTCACGGTTCGCTTCGGTCGAGCAGAAACTCCGAGTCTTACGGCGATACAAACGACGCGAGACGCTCCGTATTGGGCTGCGCGATCTGCTTAAAACGGCAGATGTTGCAACAACGACATTGGAGTTGAGCAACTTGGCAGAGGCGGCGTTACAACACTGCTACGAAATCGGACGCGATCAAGTCATGAAACCGAAGTTCGGGACACCGCTCAATGAAGAAGGTACCGCGCCGTGTCGTTTTGCTATCATCGGGATGGGGAAGTTAGGTGGGTATGAACTCAACTTTAGCTCGGATATTGACCTTATTTTTGTCTATTCAGATGATGCGCGTACGGATACCGGCACTGACAATAGCGAGTACTTTGCACGTTTCTGTGAATTTATTATCAAGGCGATGAGTGAGATAACACCTGAAGGGTACGTCTTTCGGGTTGACATCCGTTTGCGTCCTGAGAGTAGCGCGGGTGTTATTATCCGTTCAATGGAGAGTTACGAAAGTTACTACGAAGGTTGGGGAGATTTGTGGGAACGTCAGGCATTAATTAAAGCGCGTCCTGTCGCTGGAGATATGGCGTTTGGTGACGAGTTTATCCGCATGATTCAGCCATTCGTGTATCAGCGTTACTTAGATGGTGTGACGCTCACCGAGATTAAAGCAGACATACGACGCACCAAAGCACGAATAGAGGAACGACTCGTGAGCGAAGGTGCGAATCTTGAAAAGCATGTAAAGCTTGGTCCGGGCGCTATTCGTGATATTGAATTCACCGTCCAATGTCTCCAAATGATTCATGGCGCTAAGCGACAATCATTATGTTCACACAATACTTTGGAGGTGCTTGCGGCACTAAAAGCAAGTGCGCTGCTGGACTCGGAGGATGCAGATGCCCTTGTAGCTGCTTATAAGTTCTTACGCACCGTTGAGAACGGTATCCAAGTTGAGGGGGATCAGCAGCGTTACATGGTTCCCGAAAAAGAGACTGAAGAACGGGAACTCGCCCGACGCGTCGGGTATCAACATACCGCAGAAACTGATGCCTTGGAAACATTTCGGACGGACTATCGCGCCCATACCGAACAGGTAAGTGCTATTTTTCGGAAAATCACTGCGACTTCAATACAATCTGAAGATGGGCTTGATATCGCCGTTTTACTCTCTGAAGAGGACCCACAGCAGTTGGAAAATTTGTTAAGCACTTTCCGTTTTGAAAATGTGAGAGAAGCGCATCGTCTCCTGAAACAACTCGCGAATGGTGGTGATGGCATCCAATTCTCGCCGAGTGTACGGCGCACCTTCTTTAAACTCGCACCGACACTTCTGAACGTTTTACGAGACTCTCCGAATCCAGACATGGCACTCCGCTATCTCTCGGCATTTACAGATAGAGTTGGTGCCCGGAGCAGCTACTACACGATGTTCGCTGAAAAGCCATCAACACTTGAGGCACTGACCCGTGTCTGTGGTAGCAGTTTGTATCTCGCGGATATGCTTATCACAAGTCCCGAACTCTTCGATCTACTGACCGTCCCTACGTTGGTAGAACGTTCCAAGACAATCGTTGAGAAACAGGAAGGGGCACTGCAGATTGTTGAGGAAGCGACGCAGGAACGAATGCTTTCTATGTTGCGGCGGTATAAGAACGACGAGATTTGGCGCGTCGCCTTACGGAACATCCTTGGAAACGCAACGCTACCCGATACAACGCAAGAACTTTCTGATTTAGCCGAGGCTATTTTGCAAGCCGTTTATCCAGAAATTGAAGCAGAACTCCGTGAGGCACACGGCGCGCCACTCGCTCCGGATGGAACACCTGCAACGTTCGCGATCATTGCGATGGGTAAATTTGGTGGACGAGAATTGAACTTCAGCTCAGACTTGGATGTTATGTATGTCTATTCAGCAGATGGCGAGACGACGCAAGGCATGTCAAATGTGGACTTTTTTTCAGCTGTCGGTTTGGAGTTAGTAAACCGTCTTGCTGGTAATCAGGGGATGGGTATCTATGAAGTCGATCTGCGGCTCCGTCCACATGGAACAGGGGGCGCGATTGCGCTGCCGTTGACGGGGTATCAGCATTACTACGATAATACTGCAGAAGTCTGGGAACGTCAGGCATTAACACGTGCGCGCGTTGTTGCGGGAGACATAGACCACCTCGGAAATCAATTTTTGGAAATCGCCCATGCCTTCTGTTATAGCGATGCCTTAACGTCTGAAGAGATCGCCGAGATTGTGCATACACGCCAACGGAAGGAAGCGCAAGCGACCCGCAAAACATCTACTCGACGCAGACGCAGTGGCAAAACACAGACATCTCCTGTTAATGTCAAGTCAGGATACGGTGGACTTGTCGATATTGAATTTGCTGTTCAAACGCTTCAATTGGTGCATGGGGGTGAATCACCCGCTGTCCGCATACAAAACACACTTCTCGCCATTGACAGATTGCACGAGATTGGGGTCCTGACAGCAGCACAGCGTGATGGACTCACTGAAGCCTATCAATTCCTCAGACGCGTTGAAAATGCGTTGCGAATTGTTCACGATCGAGCATTAGACGCACTTCCGAGAAATCGGGCGGAATTGGGACAGCTGGCGCGTCGCCTCGGATATACCGGAGATGACGATAGACCGGCTGCAGAAGCTTTCTTGCAAGATTACGGAAAATGGACCGAGACGACCCGCGCGCTTTTCAATGAGATTCTTGTTGATTGAGACTATGAACATATCCACCACGATTTAACCGAAAATCCTGTCTCCGATATACCAACCGAGGCCAGCGGCTAAGAGAATCATCAGAAATAGAAGCACTTTAAATGCTCGACTCTTAAGGAATCTCGATATCTTTGACCTTTCAAACCCTTCCAGTTCTTCCTTATATTCTCGCTTATATTTTTTTAAAGCAAGCCTATACCAAAACCCCCAAATGAAAAGTGCTGCGATCAGGAATATTAACGCAACTAACAAAAGGAGTTTTTCTGTACCCGGTGAAATTTTTAGATCGGGGATCAGCATATAAAACACGATTCCCATAGCCGCGAAGAGTAAGGTGAGTAGAAACATCGCTGCCCACATAAAATTTCTCAACACCTGTTTTTTCTCTTTGGCGCGTTCGTTTTCCATATTCACATGCTCCTCTGTAGAATATAACGTAAGTCGAAAAAAATGTCAAGAAAGGCAGCCGGGCTATAAAAAACTTGAGAAATCGCGATGAACCTGCTAAAATAGATGCCAATCCTTTCAGAGTAGGGGGAAATCTTATGGTTTTTGGACAAGGCACGCATCAATATACTGTGCAGGAAAATTGGTGGTCACTCCCAGAAGGTTGGGAGTTTGGTTGGGTTCCGGCTGTTGCTGTTGATTCGCAGGATCGCGTCTATGTTTACAGTCGCAGCGAACATCCAATGGTCGTCTTTGACCGAGATGGGAACTTTATTGATTCTTGGGGTGATGACATTCTCAAGGATGCACACGGGATTTTTATTGATTCCGATGATAATATCTATTGTACGGAACGGGACACACACGTCATACGGAAGTTCACTACGGACGGTGAACTCCAGATGACGCTTGGCACCCCCGATGTACCCGGTGCAGAAGGCGATCCCTTCAATAAGCCGACAGATTTGGCAGTCGGCCCCGATGGTGAACTGTATATCACTGACGGTTACGGCAACGCTCGTGTTCACAAATATTCGGCTGATGGTGAACTCATTAAATCGTGGGGACAGCCGGGTACAGGTCCGAGCGAGTTTGACCTTCCACATTGCGTCCGAGTTGATCCGCGTAATAGGCTCATGGTCGCTGATCGTGAGAACAATCGGATTCAGTTCTTCACGCTTGATGGTGAGTATATAGAAGAATGGGGAGATCTGTTGCATCCAGATACAATCTACATTGGCGAAGATGATCTCGTCTACATCGCCGAGTTGGATCAGCGGATTACGATTATGACCTTGGATGGCGAGGTTGTCTCCCAATGGGGTAGTGAACTCGGAAGCAGCGTTCCGGGTGAATTTATGGCGTGTCCGCACGGAATTTGGTTGGATTCACACGGCGATATCTACGTCGGCGAAGTTCAAGCGGACGCACGGCTCCAAAAATTCATTCGACAACGGTAGCAAGAGTAGTTTTCAGTCCGTCTGCTACGCAGACTTTCAGTTGTCAGTTATCGGTTAGGAGGTTTTCGTTTGATAAAACTCTCTTAACCGATAACCATTACCGGCAAAGTAAGTAAAAAAAAATGGCAGACAGTTTCTCGTTTTTCCAGAAAGTGAATAGAGATTTTGATAAAGCTGCTCAATTCACCGACTATCCGCTCGGTCTTTTGGAGCAGATAAAGATTTGTAACAGTTCCTGCCATTTCACGTTTCCGATAAAGCGGGATGACGGGACTATTCAGACCATTCATGGATGGCGGGCAGAACACAGTCACCACATCCTTCCAACGAAAGGCGGCATCCGTTACAGTACCCTTGTCAATGAAGATGAAATAATGGCACTTGCGGCATTAATGACGTACAAGTGCGCGCTTGTTGATGTCCCATTTGGCGGTGCCAAGGGAGGTATTCAACTGGATAGACGCGAATATTCAGAGAGTGAATTGGAGCGTATCACCCGCCGTTATACATACGAACTGATCCAGAAGAATTACATCGGACCGGGTGTAGATGTGCCAGCCCCGGATTTTGGAACCGGTGAGACTGAGATGGCATGGATCCTGGATACCTATATCACAATGGCACCCGACAAACTCAATGCGACCGCCTGTGTAACCGGTAAGCCGATTGAACAAAACGGGATTCATGGGCGGAGAGAGGCCACCGGGCGCGGTGTTGTCTTCGGGTTGCAGGAGGCGTGCAGTTTTGAAGAGGATATGAAACCGCTTGGATTGTCCGCGGGCTTACAAGGTAAAAGCGTCGTTGTCCAAGGCTTTGGTAATGTTGGTTATCATGCTGCCAAGTTTCTGGAGGAAGCGGATGCTCGCGTCATCGGGATTATTGAACGGAGCGGTGGTATCTATGATCGGCGAGGGTTTGAGGTCGAAAAAGTCGCTATGCATCGGGCAGAAGCTGGATCCATCCGTGATTATCCGGATGCTGAATTTATTGAGAATCCGAACGACGGTTTGGAGTTAGCATGCGACATTCTTATTCCGGCTGCGCTTGAGAATCAACTCACGACAGAAAACGCGCCACGCATCAAAGCTTCGATTGTTGCTGAAGCGGCGAACGGTCCCACGACACCGGGCGCCGATGCGATTCTTCAAGAACGCGGAATTATGATTATACCGGATACGTTTCTCAATGCTGGGGGTGTCACTGTGTCTTACTTTGAATGGTTGCGGAACTTATCGCATGTGCAATTTGGGAGGCTCGGTAAACGTTTCGAGGACCAAACGCAACACGCGATGCGCCGTGCTGTTGAGAAGGCGACTGGATACAAGTTTTCAGAGGAGGAGCGGAAGTTAATACATGGTGCCGATGAAGAAGATCTGGTGAACTCCGGGCTTCAGGATACAATGATAAACGCCTATCAGGAGATGCGTGAGACCCGCATGCAACAGAGAAGCAGTGGCAATGCTGTGGATTATCGAACGGCTGCATTTATCAATGCCATCCATAGAATTGCAAAATCCTATATGCAGCTCGGTATTTTCCCATGAAAGGCATAGATGGATCGTGCTTTTTCTCAATAATCACGTTGCGATTCGCGAAAGGCGGGAGACAAATGGCTTATAGCAACTTTACATTAGAGGAAGTATTATCAAGGTTTCAACTGGAAAAGATTGAATCGGTTGGTCTCTTTTCTGAAAGTGAACCTGTAACGCCGCGCGCCTATTTCACGACGGAACTCTCAAAAAAAGTGCCGTTAGCAACTGCCATTGGGACAGAGAAAGCCCGTTCGGAACTGATTGTTGCGAATGTCCTGTTTGAACTTCGCGAAATTTCAGAAGGCCAAATCAGCCTCTTTTCTGGAATTGACTTCAACGTTGATGCCGAAAATGATTTGACAGGCGTGTGCGATTTTCTGGTCAGTTTGTCGCCGGGGCAAATTGTTTTAGATGCGCCCGTCATCGTCCTTGTCGAAGCAAAGAAAGAAGACTTGATCGGGGGACTCGGACAATGCGTTGCTGAGATGCTCGCCGCCGAACGCTTTAACGCAGGAAAAGGAAATAACATTCCTTGCATTTATGGTGTTGTCACTTCAGGAACAGACTGGCTATTCCTTAAATTGGTGGAAAAGTCCGTGCATGTTGATTTGACGATCTACCAAATTGCACAGTGTGAAAAAATTCTCGGTATTCTTACGAAGATGGTTGCTCAAAAAGCATGACACGTTCGCGTAACACCCGATGGAGGGAAAAATGATAGCATTAAGCGTTAACGTAAATAAAATCGCAACACTGCGAAATTCACGTGGGGGTGATATTCCGGATGTTCTTACCGCTGTTGATACCTGTCTTGCTGCGGGTGCACAAGGTATCACTGTACATCCGCGTGAAGATCAACGCCATATCAGACCCGCAGATGTGCAGGAGATCGCCGAACGGTTAATAGAAATCAATACACAAAAGAAATCCAACATTGAATATAACATTGAAGGCGATCCGAGACCCGATTTCATTGATAGGGTGCTACGTACAAAACCGACCCAATGCACGCTCGTCCCAGTGGTAGCGGGCGAGATCACAAGCCACACTGTCTGGGATATTAACAAAGATGGCGGCACATTGAAACCAATTATCTCGGCTTTGAGAGATGCGGATATCCGTGTGAGCCTGTTTAGTGGAACGGATGTGGAACAGATAGCAAGAACAAAGGACATTGGCGCAGACAGAATAGAACTTTACACTGCCCCTTACGCGATGGCACAGACCGAGACAGAGATTGAACACGAGTTCAAATTGTTGGAAAAAGCATCACTCAAGGCGATGGATTTAGGGCTTGGGATTAATGCTGGGCATGATCTGAATCTTGAAAATTTACCGTTGATGCAAAAATTGCCGGGCCTCCTTGAGGTTTCTATTGGGCACCATTTGATGGCGGACGCGCTCTATATCGGGTTGGAAGCGGCTGTCAAGGCCTACCGACGTGCGCTGGGGCAGCAGACGACATGACAGCCTCTAAAACGTGTGCTATTTTCGATTTAGATGGCACAATTATCCGTCTCTCCTCAGAACAAGTTTTTCTGACGCATCTGCTGAACCACGGTGAGATTCCTATATCGAATCTGCTTGCGTGGACCTCCAATTTTCTGAAGGTTAAATCGCTGTCGGCGGCGAAGTCTTATAAGGTTTACCTTCGTGGTTTGGAACAGAAGCACATCTATGAGATTGCGCGACGCTGCTTTGTTGACACGCTTCGTGCGAGTATCGCGCCTCACATTTCTGAATTGATATACGCTCACCGTGCTGAAGGACGAACAGTCATTCTTATGTCAGGTTCGCTGTCATTCCTCGTTCAGCCGTTTCATGCGTACTTCCAAACCGATATGATGGTTGCCCATGAACTGGAGGTGGCTGACGGAAAGTTTACGGGACAACGTATCGGACTGCACCCTTTTGCAGAAAACAAAGCAAAACTCGCCGAGCAGCTTGCGGCTGAGCACGGGTTTGACCTGAGCCGTTCCTATGCGTATGGAAATCACCATACGGATGCCCATAAACTGGAATTGTTCGGGCATCCGGTTGCTGTCAATCCCGACAGAAAGTTAAGGCAGATTGCGAAGGAAAGCGGTTGGCAAATAGAAGCGTGACCCATTCTTTGGAAAAGAAACAGATGACTTCAAGGGGTAAATGTGAAGGAATCCACGCCGAATGTAATGCGACTTGAAAAGTATATTGCTACATCAGGAATCGCCTCTCGGCGGTCGGTGAAAAAGAGCATTCAGGCAGGTTGTGTCACTGTCAACGGTGAACTCGTTTTGGTTCCGGGGCACCCGATTAACGTAGAAACCGATTCTGTTGAGTTTGAAGGGAAACGGGTTGAACCGCTAACAGAACACATCTATCTGATGCTGAACAAACCGGCAGGCTATGTAACGACACGTCATGATGAACGCGGGCGCCCTACCGTCATGGATCTCGTCGCAGATCTGCCAGATACCATCTATCCTGTTGGGCGTTTGGATTTGGAGACGGAAGGACTTCTTCTTTTCACAAACGACGGCAATTTTGCCTATCAGTTGCTACATCCAAGTCATGAAGTAGAGAAAACTTATATCGTGTGGGTTCAAGGCGTGCTGCGGGAGGATGCAGTTCAACGCTTGCGTACGGGTGTCACATTGCCAAGCGGAACAACGGCACCGGCGAAGGTCAAGCGTTTAAGAGTGAGCCAAGACGGCGCGTCAACAAAATTTGAGATGGTAATTCACGAGGGAAAGAAACGGCAGATACGTCTGATGTTTAAAGCCGTAGGGCATCGGGTCATCCATTTGAAACGGGTCGGAATCGGTAATTTGCGGTTAGGCAATCTACCATCTGGACGGTATCGACTACTGACCCTGGAAGAGATCTCTGCGTTGATGGGGTTGTAGGTGCGGTTGTCGCCGCACCTACCAGAGGTTGTTAGTTGGAACTCGCCAAATCTTTGACCCGTTCGAGCATCGCTTCAGCATTCTGCTTTATACTTTTATCGGACGCATGGTGAGATAACTTCTCAAGCACAGCGATGGCATCTTCAAACTGCCCTTTGATGGCGTAGGTCACACCGAGGTAGTATTGGGCGGGTTCGTAGGCATCGCTTTTCGGGTATGTGTCTATGACAGTTTTGAAGTGAGAAACAGCCTTCTCAAAATGGGTCTCTGCGTCTTCGGTGTTTTCGAGCATAGCCCCTTCAACCAGCGTCCCGTAAGCGAGTCCCAATTCGTTGTGCAAGTTTGGGATGAGTTTCGTGCGGTTTTTCGGGTCCTGTTCAAACGCTTTTTCGCTGAACGAGACGGCTTCTTCGAGCTGCTTCCGTTCTAAATAAGTAAGTGCAACTTGCGCGTTAAGTTTGGCATTGTCAGGAGCCTTCTTGAGTTCAGCGAGTTTTTCCACAAAGGTTTCCTCTTTCGCCAAGGCATCTTCCATGATCGGTGAAAACTGTTCCGGTGTGAGAAATCCAGAAGCTCTTTGGATGAGTCCGCCATCCGGGCTGACGAACAGGACTGCTGGATAAGCAGTAACACCGTACCGATTCCGTGTTTCTTCATTGATAGGACGTTCCTGATCTTCGGGGTTCACTTTGACGGGAACGAATTTTTCAGAGAGCTTGATAATGCGTGCATCCGTGAACGTTTCGGCATCCAGCCGCTTACAGAACCCTCACCAATCGGTGTAGAAGTCCATCATTATCGGTTTGCCGGTTTCTTTGGCTTTTGACATACTCTCTTCAAGCGTTTCTTCCCATTTAATTTCTTCGCTCGCGAGGAGCGCGGGGGCAGTGCCTACCATTAGTAGTAAAACACCAAGTGAAATGCGGCGAACAACAGAATTAAACATGAGTTTTCTCCTTTTTTACTAACGCCTTAATTTAAAAATTCCATTAATTTCAACAGTGTGATTAGCATATTTGACTACTGTTCAGTTGAAGTTTCTTCGTTCTCCTCAAGCGCAGCGGCGCTGGTTGTTTTGCTTGATAACGTCGTACGACACTTGAAGCAGGTGATAATAATTCTGACGAGTTGTTTCTGTCTGCCAATAAAGGACTGCTTCTGCTCTGTTTGTACGTGCCTTTGGCAGCGAGGGCACCACTGTTGTTTTGCGCCTAACATGACTCACTCCTTTGTGATGGTGTGTCCAAAAATTAATGCCCTCTGCTTGCGTGCAGAAAATAGACACACCTTATCACGATAAAAGTTCCAGGCTGCGTAGTTTGCCTCAATAGACTTCACTTTCCGACGCAGAACTGAGAGAAGATCCTGTCTAAAATATCCTCAGTCGTTGTTTTACCGACAATATCCCCGAGGGCGTCCAAACTGATTCGCAGATCAACGGCAACGAGGTCGGGAGGCATCCCGTTTTCGAGACTCTCTATTGCGTAATTGAGGCCTTCGTTTGCGCGTCGGAGCGCCTCATGGTGACGAGCGTTTGTCAGAATCGGGGATTCACCGACAACGGATTGACCACCCAGCAATTCCTCACAGATCGTATCTTTTAAGGCATCAATCCCTTTGCCTTCAGGGATTGCTGTTTCAACAACCCGTTTTTTCGGGCAGTGAGCGAGGAGTGTCCCTGACGAGATTACAACTGGTAAATCAACTTTGTTGAGAACAAGAATTGCCTTTGATGATTGCGCAGTCTGTAAGAGTTCGAAATCAGCATTGTTCAAAGGTTGCGATGCGTCGCACATGAGGAGTAGCAATTCTGCCCTGTCAATTGCGGCTTTGCTCCGTTCAACACCGTGTTGCTCTACAATGTCATCTGTCTGTCGAATTCCGGCGGTGTCCGTGAGTTTCAAGGGGATGCCGTTGACGTTAATTGTCTCCTCAATTGTATCACGTGTTGTGCCGGGAATATCTGTAACAATTGCGCGTGTTGTTCCGAGAAGTGCATTAAGTAAACTTGATTTTCCGACGTTCGGTTTACCGAGTATAGCGACGTTAACACCTTCTGTGATAATTCTACCCTCAGCGGCGGTGTCGAGTAGCGTGATTAAGTCGGTCTGAACCGCACGCGCCGTTTCGAGTTGTTTTTCCACCTTCATGAAATCGAGGTCTTCTTCCGGGAAGTCAATAGATGCCTCAATTTCTGCGAGCAAGTTAGCGAGTCGATCACTGAGGCAATTTACGGTATCAGAAAGTTTTCCAGCGAGTGCTTCTATAGCGATTTTTCGGCTTAAGTCGGTTTTTGAGGCGATGAGTTCGGCGACGGCTTCCGCTTGTGCTAAATCCAGTCTTCCGTTGAGGAAGGCGCGTTTTGTAAATTCCCCCGGCTCAGCGACCCGTGCCCCGTTTTTCACTATTAAGTCTAACACGGCGGTGAGTGTCACCATTCCACCGTGGCAGTTGAATTCGACGATGTCTTCACCGGTATATGTGTTCGGTGCGCGCATGATACCGAGTAACACTTCATCAATAACTTCATCGGACGCGTTTGTATCTACGACGTGTCCATAAGTAAGCGTATGCGTTGGCAGTTCCGTGAGCGGCACGTTGCGCGGTGAGCGGAACAATTCAGCGGCAATTGGTAGCGCAAGGTCCCCACTCATTCGGACGATGCCGATACCGGCTTCACCTCGCGCCGTTGCAATGGCTGCAATCGTATCGTGAAATTTCATAGGATAGTTATCAGTTGTCAGTTGTCAGCAGTCAGGGAAATAGCCGTCAGCGGTCAGCAGTCAGCAAAGACGCAAGCGTTACAAAGAACCTTCTACTTTCCGATGGTTTCCGACGGCTGATGGTTTCCATTCTTCTGATAACTGAAAACCGAAAGGATTTTCGGAGAAAATCCGAACCGATAACTGATAGCCATTTTAAGATTGTTGCGTTGTGACGACGACCCGCCGCATTTCACCCTCGCCTTGACTGTAAGTAGATACGACCTCATCTCCTTTTAAGGCGACATGAATAATACGTCTGTCCCGTGCGGACATAGGTGCGAGGACGACTTCTCGGTCAGTATATCTAACCTTTTCGGCGACTTGGTGTGCCATTTCGATGAGCCGTTCTTCTCGACGTTCTCGATAGCCTTCTGTGTTGACGAAAACGCGCTTTTTTACAAGCGAGGCTTTGTTAACGATACAATTCAGTAGACGTTCCATTGCATCAAGGGTTTGACCGTGTTTCCCGATGAGGAGCGCGGGGCTATCCGTAGTAATATTGAGATGTGTGCTTCCATCAATAAAGCTTGACTCGACCTCTCCGTCAATCCCCATCCGGGTGAGCATCTCCTTTAAGATTGTCTCTGGTGCGGTAGAGACATCTTGCTTGAGTGTTGCGCGAATCTTTGCGGGTTTTGCGCCGAAATTCAAAATTCCTTTTGTAGGTTCGTTGACAATATCAATTGTAACTTGCTCTCGAGTGGCCTCAAGTTCGTTTAGTGCTTGTTCAATTGCCTCCTCCACTGTATCGCCTTCAGTTTCAATATAGTACTGCACGGTTTAATATCCTCCCATAATGGCTGTCAGCGATCAGCTGTCAGCGGTCCGTAAAATGGCTGTCAGCAGTCGATTCGTTCTACTTTCGTTTAGCGTTGTTCGTTTTTTTCGGATTCGCTAATGCGGATGGGTCTTCGTCATCGGCGTTTCGATTTTGTAAGTATTGTTGTGTGATCGTGAACACATTGTTGCAGAGCCAATATAACACGAACCCGGACGCCCAGTTATAAAAGATGAAGATAAAAATTAGTGGCATAAACTGCATCAATTTCGCTTGCATGTTGTCCGTTGTTGGTGCCATATTACCGACGAATTTCTGTTGGAGCCAAGTTGTCAACCCGTTTATTATAGGCAAGAGGCGAATGGCATCTATCTGCGTGACAATCAATGGAATTGTAAAAGGTAGTTCGACTAAAGTGTCAGGTGCCGAAAGGTCATCAATCCATAAAAGGAAGGGTGCCCCGCGGAGTTCCACTGCGCTTCCAAGAAGAGCGAAGAGTGCCCAGAAAATAGGGATTTGCGGGAGCCATGGTATACAGCCGCCTAATGGGTTGACCCCGTGTTCCTTGTAGAGTCGCATTGTCGCCCGATTGAGTTTCTGCGGGTCATCCCTGTACTTCTCCTTCAATTCCACTAACTGCGGTTGGAGTTTCTGCATCTCCTTCATAGAGTTGTGTGCCTTGCGTGTGAAGGGATAAGAGATAACCTTCACTAAAGCGGTCAGGAGAATAATGGCGATGCCGTAGTTTCCAAAGATAGCGTGCAAGCCTTTGAATATCCAGAGCATACCCCAAGCGAGGGGCCAGAAGAACCCGAAGTCAATAATTTTCGAGAGACGGACTGGATCTTCAGATGCGTTGGGTGCCTCTATACTCTTTAGAATTGTGTCGTCTTTGGGGCCGACGTAGAGCCGGAAAACATCCGTCTTTTTTTGGTTCGCTGCGAGATAAAAACTCGGTACTACCAGTGCAGCGGTTTCCGTTGGTGCGGTAACAGCGATATCGGTTGTAGCATTTGCCTGGGGTGTCTCTATAAATCTATAGGTAGCGGCAAGCTGCTGATCTGGAATTATCAATGCGCTGAAGTACTGACTGTCCATCCCTGCCCAGAGGACTGTGGCTAAGGCTTTTTCAGGTTTGAGTTCACGTCTCGGTTTGTCTTCACCGATATATGCCTTGGCACCTTCACTGCCGCGTCTTCCACGTTTACCGCTCTTCTTTTCATGCGGGAGCAGATCGGCATTGATACCGCGTCCCCATTGAAGTTGATATCCATTTGCGGGTTCGGTTTCCCCCATAAGCAGCGGTTCGTCAGAGAGATTTTGGAAGGTTACCGCCATGTCAACGAAGTAGCTGTCCGGATTGAAGGTGAACTGCTTTGCTACCTGTAGTTTTTCTCTTATGATTGTCCTGAAGGTGAGTGTCTCGCTTTCTTGTCCATTTGTCAGGTTAATTTCGGATTTGTCAGCCTGCCATGCGGCACGAATTGAATCGAGTTGCAGTTGCGAGTTCCCGAATTCAAGTTTGAGACAGCCCAATGCATCGTCTGGAATCAGATTCAAGGGATTTTTATTTGGATCTGTTCGGTCTGGAAAATGATTTAATTGCCATTCTTTGGCGATTGCGAGTTTTTCGTTAAAGACGATAGTGTAGTTATCGGTTTGGATGTTGATTTTTGTGTCGTCTGGACGCTCTGTGATCGGTGTCCAGAGATCAGGGGTAACGGATGCGTCGGTGCCCTCAAGTGTTTCCTGCGTTGCGGGGTCGGGTTGTATTTCACTTGGACTTGATGCTGTTGGTGTCTCGGTCGTTGCTGGATCATCGGGTTCTGGAGCGAAGCGGTTGCCGAAAAAGAGGCTCCATCCGATCATTACAGCAATCATTAGCACTAACGCGAGAATGTAGCGTACTCCCATGGAGATTAGGTGCTCCTCATTTTTTGTATTTTTTCAGGACTTACGCGATTTTGACGATATGACGCTTCGTTAAAGAGGACACTCGAAAAAACATAGACGTTTTCAGGACACAAACTAACAGTTTATACTACAAAAGAGCAGTATGCGTAAGTCCTATTTTTTTAAAATAATTGTCGAAATCTGTCCTACTATTTTAACGGATCGAAACCACCTGGATGGTAAGGGTGGCATTTTGAAAGTCGTTTAATTGTTAGCCAGCCTCCTTTGAGCGTCCCATAACGTTTTAAGGCTTGAAGTGCATATTGCGAGCAGGTGGGATAGAAGCGGCAGGAGGGTGGTAACAGCGGAGAAATGAAGCGTCTATAAAAACGGATGGGGTGTGTGAATAGCCCGCGTCCGTCCAACTTGTAATGTGTCCGCTGGTTCGCATTTTGATTTGTATCTTCTTTGTGATGCTCACAGTGTGGCACGCCTCTATTCCTCATGGATTTACAATCTGTTTCAGCGTTTCTATTTCCTGCGTGAGTTCTTGAATCTTTTTTTCCTGATTGCTGTCTTTGAAGCTGCGCCATGCCATGATGGCGGTGGGTATACCGATAGCAGCCACAATAAGAGGCGTTAGGACGTATATGACCCAGTTGTAAGTCCCTAACTGTTTTTCAACGCTTTTGATATTGAGATCGATGCGATCTTTTACCCTTGTCTCGGAGCTGGCAATCTCTGCTCTGAGTTCCTGCTTGACGCTGGCGATTTCCGCTTTAAGTTCCTGCTTGACGGTGGCGATTTCCGCTTTAAGTTCCTGCTTGACGGTAGCGATTTCCGTCTTGATTTCTTCATTGACAATCAAGCGGATTTTATTAAGGTCAGCGTCTGTCAATTCGGCGAGTGCGGGTAACGCGATCCCACAAAAGAGTATCAAAAAGGAAAAAACAGTTTTCATCGGATGTCTCCTCAATGTATAGTCATAAATCACTGACCGTCGTAGTTTCTACCTTGTCTTAGAGGGTCGCTGACTGGATTTTTTAAAATAGATGCTTTCCGAAACAGGCGAAACAACCCATCTTGTGCTTGCTGACAGGTGAGTTGACGCGCTTGCGTTCTTCCAACAACGACGATGTCGTATTCAGTCTTTAGCCGTGGCCGTAGCTGCCGAAACGATTCACGAATGAGTCTTTTGACTCGATTTCTTTGAACACTTTTTCCGACTTTTTTGCTGACGGTAATTCCCAATCGGAGATTATCGAAATGTGTGCGGAGCACATATATCACGAAGTAGCGATTCCAATACTTACTGCCCTTCTGATAGGCGTGTTGGAATTCCCAACGCTTTTTCAGTTTCTTCGGATCTTGCATGACTTAGTTGATATACAGATATTTTCTCCACGACGGGTGGCATCCTCGAAAATGACGATTGAGTTGCAAATAGGTCAGAATTGAAGGTGTTTTGGGCTGACGCTCGAGTTTCAGTCGCGCCTCGTAAAGCATTTTATTGCCTTTTTTGTTATTACATTTTTTGCACGCTGTCACGACGTTCTCCCATGTTGTTTCGCCGCCGCGAGAGATCGGTATCACGTGGTCCATCGTGAGATGTGCGGCTGGGAATTCCGTATGACAGTATTGACATGTATACTGATCGCGGACGAGGACGTTCCTCCGTGAAAATTTGACGACGCTGCGCGGGACGTGGACGTAGTTTACTAATCGAATTACATGTGGAACTTTTATCGCGGCACTTGGCGAATGAATCTCAATATCAGAGACTTCTTCGGTCTGTGCGGTGCCCTTAAAAACCATTTTCATCGCGCGCCTGAGGTTGCAAACGTTGATTGCTTCGTAGCTGGCGTTAAGTACTAAGACAGATATTTCCACTTGCATGCCCTCTAACTTGAACAACTAGCTTTAACCACATTAACTCCTATGAATTCTAACACATTTTTAGTGTAATTGCAACTAAAATCGTAATAGTTATCGGTTATCAGTTGTCAGTTTTCAGAGGAATGGCTGTCGGCTGTCAGCCGTCAGCGGTTAGCCATCAGTAACGGAAATAAAGATGCACTTGACGCACGGTTTTGTGTATAATGTTTATACAACACGAGTTAAGTAGGCGAGGTTAGGAAACCTCGCCAGCGAAGGTGTGGAGGCGTTCTAATAGGGAGGCGAGGTTAGGAAACCTCGCCAGCGAAGGTGTGGAGGCGTTCTCATCTGAGAGGAGTCTGAATGCACAATAGGTTGCGAGACGTTATTGCGGTCTTAAGTCTTACGTTTATTTTCAGCAGTTATGGATCTGATATTCAATTTGTGGATGTCACTGAACAGGCGGGTATCGGGTTTGAGCATGCGGGTGGTATCGACTTCCGTGTGGTACCCGCGCTTGTCGGTTCGGGCGCTGCGTGGTGTGACTACGACAACGACGGGTGGTTGGATCTTTACATTGTCAACAGCGCGTTGGTGCGTCCTGCACCGGACGCGATCCTACCGAAAAACACGCTCTATCGGAATAACGGCGATGGGACTTTCACCGATGTAACGGATGCGGCTGGCGTCGGCGATACGGGTTGGGGGATGGGGTGCGCTTTCGCAGATTACGACAATGATGGTGATGCCGATCTTTATGTCACGAACTATAAGGCGAATTTGTTCTATCGGAATAACGGCGACGGGACATTCAAACGCTTTTCGTCGGGAGCAGGCGGTATCGGGCACGATGGCTTCGGTGCCGGGATCGCTTGGGGGGATTACGATGGTGATGGCTACCTCGACCTTTACATCGGCAACTATATTGAATATACCAAAGTTCCGCAAGGCGATGAGGTTTTTTTTCCGTATGATTTCTTTGGACAAGCAAATATTCTCTATTTAAATAAAGGAGACGGGGGATTTATCAACATCACGGATGCTGCTAAGGTGAATGGCGGATTCCATCTAACACTTGGGGTCGCTGCGGCGGATTACGATGCCGATGGTGATTTGGACATCTACCTCGCTAATGACACCGATCAGAATATCCTCTACCGCAACAATGGAGAATTGACGTTCACGAATACAAACCAACCAGATGCGCGGAGCCGCACTGGCGACATACGGAGTGGTATGGGTATCGCTTGGGGCGATTACGATACGGATGGCGATTTGGACATTTTTGTTACGAACTGGTTAGATGAAAATAATGTCCTCTATAGAAATAGGGGCGATGGCACTTTTACGGATGTTTCTGCGCAGAGTGGCGTTTTTGCGTCAGGTCTCGGTAAGACATGTTGGGGCACTGCGTTGTTTGATGCGGATAACGATGGCGATTTGGACCTATTTTTCTCGGCGGGGCACATTGATCCGGCTTCGTGGGAAGCACACGGGCAAGCGGATGTGTTTCTCCAGAACAACGGGGACGGCACTTTCACTGATATTTCTGAAGCTGTTGGGCTTCGGGAATTCAATTCATACGGGGTTGGTAGAGGCGTTGCGGTTGGTGATTACGATGCCGATGGCGATTTGGACGTATTTATCGTTAACAGCGGTGGGAAACCGATGCTGCTCCGGAACGACGGTGGTAACCGACGGCAGTGGCTTCAGGTTCGCACGGTCGGCACAGTGAGTAATCGGGACGGTGTTGGTGCGCTTGTGAAGGTAAGTGCGGGGGATCTTCATCAAATTCAGCAGGTGACGGCAGGGGGCAGTTACCTTTCTCAGAGTAGCATTGATGTTGCGTTTGGGCTTGCGCATCACAAGCGCGTAGACCGAATTGTTATTCAGTGGCCGAGTGGTATCGTGCAAACGTTGACCGATGTGCCAGTGAATCAGCGGCTCGTTGTGCTTGAGCGCGAAGAATGATTAATAATGCGAAAATTTTGCAATTGTGATGTAAATGTGTTATTCTTAATGCTAATACATTCGCATTTCTGATGACAACAAGGAGGAAAATATGCGAGGAAGTTTATTTTTGATTGTTTTGATTGCTGTATTTGTTGCGGTAACGATTGTCCACGATGCGAGTCCTGCCGAAGAGATTCGGGTATGGGGCGGCAAATTGGAAGATTTTAAAGATTCTGATGGCCGTGTCTGGCACGGTGGACAGAACGAGAAAAAAGACTGGGGTGGATGGATTGAGAAGCTGCCCCGCACGGCTGAAGTCCAAAACCTTACGAAAGATGCCCAAAAACTGGCAAAGGCGGAGGGATACGATGAGGAACTCTTCTATGCTGTCAGTTGGGCGCAGTTCCCTGATGTCGTTAAAATGGATCTGAATACCGGCGAAGGCACTTTTAATGTTACGTATCTCGTGGGTGAACATTGGTCACCGAACAACCGCGGTTTCGATATTCTCATCGAAGACGAAATTGTTGAAGAAGAATACGTGACACCGGGTAAGGACGAGATTGATATTAAACGCTATGAAGGCATTGTGGTTAAAGACGAGGTGATGAATCTTGAGTTTGCTGGCAATCCGAAGACGGGTGCCGGCGATCTGAACGCGATGTTTAGTGGGATAGAGGTAATCCCGGCGTTAGCCGTTGACCCGCAACAGAAGCTCACGACTACTTGGGGAGCTCTCAAAGGGGAACGGAATTAATAAAGAGATGGAGGTTTTCAATGAAACTGTTCAGCGTTTTAACGATTGTTGTTTTTCTCGGAGTTCTCGCCCTTCCAACGTTGCTACCCGCGGAGGAGTTCCGAGTCTGGGGGGGTAAGACAGATGACTTCACCGATTCACAAGGACGCGTCTGGCACGGGGCGCAGCAGGAAAATCAGTCGTGGGGTGGATGGATCGAAAAGGCACCTCGCACGGCTGAAGTCCAGACCTTGACAGCGGATGCGCAAGCGCAGGCGGAAGCGGCTGGGTATGATGTCGAGCTTTTCTATGCTGTCAGCTGGGCGCAGTTCCCTGATACCGTCAAGTACCAATTTAAGACCGGCGATGGTGTTTTTGATGTTACGTATCTCGTGGGTGAGCACTGGTCTCCGAACAATCGGGGTTTCGATATTTTCATTGAAGAGGAGAACGTCGAGCCGCTCTACGTGACACCCGGCAAGGACGAGATTGACATCAAAACCTATTCAGGGATTGAAGTGAGTGATGGCACGTTGGATTTCGATTTCGCAGGGAACGCTGAGACTGGCGCAGGTGATCTGAACGCGATGTTCAGTGCTTTGGAGGTTGTGCCATCTGTGAGTACTGCTGTGGATCCGAAGGCGAAACTCACGACGACATGGGGTGCACTGAAAGGTAACCGTCAGTAAGCACACATCGACATTAAAAAGCCCGCGGTATTTTTATTACCGTGGGCTTTTTTTGTCAGTTATCAGTGGTCAGTTGTCGGTTGTCAGTGAGAAGGGCGGTCAGTGGTCAGGAGGCGAGGTTGGAAACCTCGCCAGCGATGGATGATGCCTGTGATGTCCGGTGCGGTTGGGAAACCGCACCTACCGTTTTTGGGGGTGTGTCAAACTTTGGGGGTCGTCAAGTCGCCGCTGAGGATTGTGGGGCACCAGAATTTCTCGATATATTCAATGATGAGTTGTGTTCCGGCTTCGTGGCTGACGTAAGGCGGCTTGAAGGGGTTATACATCGCATCGGTAAGGTCCCGTGAGAGAACGGCGTTGAACCCCCAGCGAACCATCTGTTTGATGGCGAAGGAACGTCCGAGCACACACATATTCGTGTGAACCCCCATGAAGATTATGTTTTTGATACCCTTGTGGTTGAATAGATTATAGACCTCCTGTCCGTTGTCGCTGATGGCATCTATATCGGAGATATCAATGACTGGGTGCTGACGGTGCCACGCTTTGTAACTATCGGGTTCGCCGGTATCTGAACCGCCATCGGAGGCATCAACGGGTAAGGGGGGATCGGGCATTTCACGTTCTGGTGGTGTGTCGGCGTGCGGTAGTTCTAAAACCGACTGACGTGCCGGGTGTGCCTCGTAGAAGTCCATTGTGTCGGATGGTGCATGAATAATCTGTATACCTCGGTCTCGCGCGCGTCCGAGTACAATGTTCATCCGGGGTGCCATCACGTTCACGCGTTCTGTGGCGCCCCAGGACCAGTGTTCGTTCCACATATCAACAACAACGATTGCGGTTTCGGCAGTGTTCCAGTTGACTTCTTCTTCGATGACGCGCCACCCGTTTCTGCCGACTGTCCGCGCTTCTTGTCGACGGGTTGAGAGTGATAGGTTGGTCGTCGCTGAAAATGTTTGGCTTAATAGGTTAAACAGCATGATTTTCGGCTCCTTTTCGGAAAACGTAAGCGTCTTTATAGCGTCCGTAGTAGTTTTTTCGGATGCCACAGATGCGGAATCCGAACTGGCGATAGAGATATTGTGCGGGTAAATTGCTGACGGCGACTTCCAAGAAAACCTTGTGTCCGTCATACGCCTGTATCATTTCTAAGGCGGAAGCGAGTAAGTATTTACCGATGCCTTGCCGTTGATGGGCAGCGGGTACGGCGATGTTCAAAATCTGCGCTTCTTCAGAGAGAATGCTGAATACGATGTAACCGACAATCGTATGCGCACGCCGTGCTACGTAAAAATATTCGTACGATCGAGGATGCTTCAGTGCCAGTGCGTAATAGGTTTCACTCCACGGCTCCTCGAAGCACTCGTTTTCGATTTTTAGGACCTCCTGGAGATCGGATGCGCGCATCGGTTCAAAGGTGAGGTCTGGAAGCGGATTTTGGGTTATCATGTATCAGTTGTCAGTTGTCGGTTGTCGGTTGTGTTGATGGATTTAGGAAAACTTAAGAGAATTATAAGTTCGTTCTGATTTGATAAAACTACCCAAGTATAGCATGATGTGAAAGTTGGTGTCAATTTAGTTATCAGCGGTCAGCGGTCAGCAGTCGGCGGTCAGTGGTCAGTAAGAAGGGTTGTCAGCAGTCAGCCGTCGGTGGTCAGTAAGAAGGGCGGTCAGAAGGCAGGAATCAGTTGTCAGCAGTCGGCAGTCGGTTAAGAGATTATCGGTTAACACCCCTCTTGGCTGATTGCCGATTGCCGATTGCCGATCGCTGTTTTAACAGGGGAATTCACGAAGGATTCACGGAGCAGTTTTTATAGTGCTGATTTTAGGGGATTCCTGGATTTGAATTTGCTGTTTCTCCGTGAAAGTGTTTTTTTGGGTTATATTTATTTTAACGAATAGATATTTTTTTGAAACGGATGCCTGTATCTGGGTGTTTTTCGGTCTTGTTTTTTTTCAGGGAGTCTGTTATAATTCACTTATGTGTGGAATTTGCGAAGAAGAAGGAGCATATCATGAAAGATTTTGGTTTTACAGGTGGCCGTCCAGATCCGTATACGTTCCCCACGGAAGGGTTGATTGCAGCGAGTGAAAAGGCGCTCCGTAAATTAGGGGGCGATCTGGTTAACTATCCGGGTGAATCCGGCTATAGCGGATTGCGGGAACTGGCATCCATGCGATTTGAGAGGCGTGAGGGTGTTCCACTGCCGATAGATAACATCTCGATTACCTCCGGTTCTATGCAGGCACTGGAGTTGGTACTGGGGACGTTGATTAACCCTGGCGATACGGTGCTGACAGAGGAATTTACTTATAGCGGTACCTTGGGGATCATGCGGCATTTCAAGGCAAATATCGTGGGTGTGCCGATGGACTATATTGACGGCATGAATATGGATGCGCTTGAGGCGAAACTCGCGGAACTTAAGCGCCAAAATATCCGACCCTCGCTTATCTATACGACATCGAACCATCAAAACCCGACAGGCGCGATTCTCTCACTTGAACGTCGGCATCGGATGTTAGCCTTGGCGGCGGAATATGATACACTGATCGTCGAAGATGATTGCTACGGCGACATTGACTTTACATCGACACCGACACCGGCTTCGCTTTTTAAGTTAGATACTTCAAACCGGGTCATCTTCATTGCGACTTTCTCTAAGATTTTAGGCGCGGGGGTTCGGCAGGGATATTTTGTGGCGAGGGACCCGTATTGGGGACAAATTCATCAGAACCGTTGGGACGGTGGGACGAGTGCCTTGGCGAGTGCAATCGTTGCTGAATTTTTCATGGAGCATTTGGAAGCACACCTTGTGAAGACGAATGCTGCTGTCGGTGCGAAATGTCGCGCGGTGGTCGAGACGCTTGACGAACATGTCAGTGATCTCTGTACATGGACACGCCCTCGCGGTGGACTTTTCCTCTGGATAGATCTGCCGGAAACTACGGATCTCAACAAGCTACAAGCACTTGCCTCAGCAAAAGGGATTGGCTATAGCAACGGAAGTGCCTTCCATTATGCGAACGAACCCGTAAAGGCGATCCGACTGGCGTATGCTTACTGCCATGTGGACGATATTCCTGAAGGGATTACGTATCTGTGTGAGGCGATTCGTGCGGCACAGGTGACCTCAGCGGATGTTGCGGCGGGGGATTAGGGAATGGCTGTCGGCGGTCAGCAATCAGCAGTCAGAGGGAATAGTTTTCAGTTGTCAGTTGTCAGCGATCAGCAATCAGCGGTCAGTGGTCAGCCATCAGAAAGCGAGGTGTTTTTGATTGGGTGTTTCCCCAAGGAAACCTCGCCAGCGAAGGGGTCGTTTATAATGAAAAACGTTTTGCTTTTCTCAGTGCTGTTCTGTGCAGTCTCGTTGCCGGCTCTTGCCGAGTTAACCCCACAAGACCTTGACAAGATTCGCTTGATTGTCAACGAGGCAACTACACCCATAAAAACGGATGTTGCATGGTTGCGTGGAAAGATAGATAACCTCGATAAACAGATTTCCTGGCTCATGGTCTTAATTGTGGTAGCCGTAGGCATTCCACAAGTCATAGTCGCGTGGCGTAGTAGAAAGGATCGCGAACAGGATAGAAAAATAAAAGAACTCACTCGCGACATTGAGACGTTGAAACAACGGCAGATCATAAATCCATGACTCAGAGAAAATGTCATATTTCATCAGCGACCTTAT
>CAZGAW010000062.1:25512-30061 GCA_964523645.1 uncultured bacterium
GCAGATCATAAATCCATGACTCAGAGAAAATGTCATATTTCATCAGCGACCTTATTGTAAAACCCACAATTAAGTTTACACTTTGCAATATGGCAAGGTGTTTTTGATAGGGGTGTTTTTGCAGTATTTCTGGGGAATAGTTGTCAGTTATCAGTGGTCGGTTGTCAGTGGTCAGCAGTCGGTAAAAAGGTTGCCCTTTACCCAAAAAAACTCTTGCTGATAGCCGAAAGCCATAATAAAGGAGTCGAATTTTTGCGTAATATCATCCTCATCTCATTGGATACGCTACGGGCATCGAGCATGAGTTGTTACGGGCATCGTAACCTGACAACGCCGCATCTCGATGCGCTCGCAGCGCGGGCAACGCTTTTCGAGAAGTGTATCAGTCCGCATATTCCGACGCACCCTGCACATACGACGATGTTCACGGGTAAGGATGTCTTGTCCCACCAAATTATTACACAGGGGGGGAGGCTCAACTTGGCATCGGAGATAAAGACGGCTCCTGAACTGCTGAGTGCGTCCGGGTATTTCACGGTTGCTGCCGACAATTTGGGACGCTGGTTTCAACGCGGCTTTCCTGAAACGCAGTATCGCGGCTATCGCTGGGAAACGGGTTACCGGAATGCTCGAAAGGCGGAGGCGGTTAACGAGACAGCATTTGAACTGCTGGACCTCGCACAGGCGCAGGACAAGCCTTGGTTCGCCTTTCTTCACTATTGGGATCCACACACACCGTATCTTCCGCCGCTTCCGTTTGAACGCATGTTTTATAGCGGGGACGAATGCGATCCGAACAATCGGAGCATGGATGCTGTCTATACATGTGAACCTTTTACAGACTATTTCCGACAGTGGATGTGTACGCCGGACCCAGCCGACCCGGACAACATTGCGAAGAAACGGCTCTGGACGGATAGGCGGTATGTGAATGCGCAATACGATGCTTCAATCGCTTATATGGATGCGTGTCTTGCGCAGCTGTTCCGATATTTACAGGATTGTGGGCAGCTGGAGGAGACGCTCCTGATTATCACCGCCGACCACGGTGAGGAACTCGACGAACACGAACTCTGGTACGATCATCATGGTCTCTATGAGACGAACTGCCACGTGCCACTCATCGTCCACTGTCCTGCGCTTATCCCTGAAGGGCAGCGGCTTAACGGTCTTGTTCGTCTTACCGATATTGCGCCGACGATTCTTGATTTTGCTGGATTGACGGCGGTGGCGGAACGTGAAAAGATGGAAGGCTTGAGTCTGCGTCGCTTGATGGAAAACGGCACGCACGATGGAACGACAGAAGCGGTCTATCTGACCGAGTGTGGATGGATGAAAAAACGAGGGTGGCAAACCGAGAAGTGGAAATTGATTGTTGAAACAGGTGGCACGCCTGCTGTCTACAATACACCGGATTTAGAACTTTACGATCTTGAAGAGGATCCCGATGAGGTCTACAATCTGGCTGAAGAGGCGGACGCTGTTGTTGCGCGTTTGAAAGCGGATATGGAAACTTTTCTGCAACGTCGACTCGCCGAAACAGGGCTGCCAGATCCAACGGTTGCGCAGGACATCACCATGCGACGCATCGGTGATAAGTCCAAGGCAGTGCCGCTATGAAGGGGTATATCGTGAAGTATAGAAGTGGATTATGCCTTGTTGGGACGCTTTTCGGTCGCCCTTTCCGTAGTTTCATGCGAACGCGAGCGGTGTTTGTGCTGCTTGCGATGCTATTCGGTTTTAGCGGGTGTGTTGCGTTGACTGCGTTGCAGGAAGCGCAGCAACGTCGCGAGAAACGGATACTCGAAGAACGGGATGCGGCTTCGCTGATGCTGAAACCCTCGAAGGCGAAGATTGCGGTTAGACCGGATGCACTGTTCGGGGAGAGTGACCACTATACCCTCAAATTTGCAGAAGATTTACTGGTACTTGACGAATTCGACGAAGTCGAAGAACGGGCAGAATTCACGCGAAGTGCGCTCGGTTATATGGAAAGCCTCTACGATGCGATGAATCGGCTCTTCGGTTTTCAACCCGAACATAAGATTCACGTGACACTGCATCACTTCTATAGAGGCAGCAATCTCGCAGCCATTACGCGCACGGATTATCGTTCAGGTATTATGGACGGTCGGTATGTGAAGTTGGTTAATGGGATTCAGATGGATTTCCCGATACGGATGTATGAAAAACACGGGGTGCGCGTCCATGAGTTGACACACGCTTTTACGAATATCTATTTTCTACCGGTGTGGTTCTCGGAAGGCATCGCTGTGCTGATTCAATCGGAGTATGCGCAGGGCGGGTTACACCCTAAGCTTGATAGCCTTGAGGTAGATTTGCGGGTGGATCTTGACGGTGTGAATCAATTGGAGGGTTGGGCTGGTCATACTGAAAACAATCCGTTGACGCAGTGGCGATATAGATATGCGTATACGCTCGTTGCGGAGTTATGGGAGCGATACGGTGAAGATTTTTATATCAGGGTTTTTGAGATGATGGAAAGGGACGGTCTCCATCTGAAGCTGGCGGGTACGATGAGAACCAGTTTTCTGGTGTATTACTTCAGCGAAGCAGCAGGTGAGGATCTGGTGCCGTTCTTTAGGAAATTGCATTTCAAGGTGCGGAAGTTGACGAAAGAAGATATTCTCAATCAGATTGAAGCAAATAGACCGGTTCGGAGGCGACAATGAGTGCTATAGTAAAACTCGCAATTACCTATACACAAAGACAAGAGCGAGGATACTACGAAGAAACACCCCAGCAAAAACAACCTCGCCAGCGAGGGTACACGGTGTTGTTGTTAGGGTTGATGTGCCTATACTATGGGTGTGGTCTCGGTCAGGAATGGAGCGAGAACTACGCGCTTCTACCGGGTGTAACTGCCAGCGATCCGGCAATCATTGATGGTAAACCTGAGACGATTGGGCAATCCCAACGTAAAAAGGGATCGGGGAGTGCCGTAACCGATCTTGATATTCCATCAGAGGCGATTGTCTATTTGCCAGAGAAGCGGTCGCTCTATCGGATTGTGATTCACGCCACGAATCTGGAAGCGTTCGAGTTGATGGCGTACAACTCGCGTGGCGAGTGGGACAAAATCTATGACCAGCGGAGCAACAAGGAAAAAATCATTGATATCCGCCTCAACAAAGTGGTTATAACAACCGGCATTAAACTGATCGTGCATCGGACGACGGAGGATGCGGCTCGGAGACGGGAGAATCTCCAGATACGGCGTGAAAATGTGGAAATCAAAGAGGGACAGGTACGGCGTGGACGCTACCAGTATCGTATAACAGGGCCGACGACGGCACTCGCGAAGATTGGGGAGATTGCGTTGTACGGTTATGGGAATTAGTTTTTGGTTTTTGGTTTTTAGTTATAAGTTTTTAGTTTTAAGAGTTTTCAGTCGTCAGTTATGGGTTTTGGTTGACAGATGTGTGAAAAAAGGGTATACTACTTGAGAGATATAAATACGTTCTTACGAAGATGCTTTTCTTGAATAAGGCTTTTTGCTATGAATGAAAACGAAAATGAATATGTATCGCTGGTAAGAATTCCTCGTAAGTGGTTCTACGTATTTGTTTGGACTTTTTCAACCTTAATCATTGCTAACACTTTAGTTGATATTTTCACTGATTGGACTTGGAAAAATGCTTTAGGTGAAACGCTATTTACACGAATGGCAGTTTTGATGACGCTAATCGTTGGATGGTTTTTCATACTATCACATATATGGGAGGGTATTATGTTAGGGGCTGCAAAATTATTTAAAGACCAAATTCGTGCTAAAGTGATAGAAGAAATCTATCGTCTGTTAGAACAAGCACGGAAAGATGGTAAGACGCTGGACGATGTACTTAAAGAGCACAATCTTGAGAAGAATGGTAAAACTGATCATAGTTCTACTTCTAAAGCAGCATAATCCTACTATGAATTTACATATCAACTAAATTACAAGGAAGCTATTGGTTGATTCAATCAGTGGTTTCCTTCTTTTTTACACTTCGATACTATCCTTGATAAACTTTCCAAACATATTCTGTTCTTTATACTTATACTTATAGCAACCCTCTGCCATATATAGGGGCGTATATCCTGTTTGGTAGTGGTGGTAACGATCCCTGGGGATACTTCCGAACATCTTCGCATACAAAGTTGGGTTTCGCTATGTCTCTACCGTTGTCGAACGTTGTCTGGAGATGAGATGTGTTTCGGGTGTTGGCATCGTCCTCCGCAGTTCCGCTCTACCCAACCTACGAAGAACTGTTCTTTATACTTATACTTATAGCAACCCTCTGCCATATATAGGGGCGTATATCCTGTTTGGTAGTGGTGGTTCGGAAAAGTCGGGAATCGCAGTTCCCTCCTACCTATAGAAGGCACGGTATTTTTGTAGGTTGGGTAGAGCGGAACTGAAATATTATACCCATTACACAAATACATCTCGGAACTATATATTTGGACGACATCATGGCTATAGCGAAACCCAACGATCCCTGGGGATACTTCCGAACATCTTCGCATACAAAGTTGGGTTTCGCTA
>CAZGAW010000063.1:0-5137 GCA_964523645.1 uncultured bacterium
ATCTTGTTCTCTGTCTTTTACATCGCGCTGAAAGACGGTGGGTTGGAAGTTGGAGGCGAACTTGATACCGTAGGGTGGATCAATGTAAATCATCTGCACTTTGCCGGCGAGGTCTTCTCGGTGGGCAAGGGAGCTCATCACGGTGAGACTGTCGCCGAGGATGAGGCGGTTCGCCCAATCTACATCGTGCTGATAAAAGTCAACGGCTTTGCTATAATCCTGCTGTGGGTCGGCGAAGAGTTCACGCTGGACGTTTTGACGTTCTGCAACCTTCAAGATGGCTTTGGCACTGACGCGCTCGTGGATATGCAGTGCAACGGGATCGACGGTGAAGGATTTGGTTTCCTGTTTTCCTGCCCATTCGAGCCATGGGCTGTGGTGTTGGAGTGCATCGGCGAGGGTTTTCGCTTCATCGGCAGTGAGTGCGCGTTGCTGTGCTATTTGTAGGAGTTCAGGGAGTCTATCTGCGTCTCCGTTAGGGTCGGATCGGAGGTTGGGTGGTAGGTGTGGATTGTAGGCGTATTCCTGTTTCGGTGTCTCTTGGACGCTTCCTTGTGCAGCGATACCTGCGGGCGGGTTATTTTTTCGGGTCGCGGTGTCGTGTCGGTAGTCTTGGACATCTTTTTGTTGGGTGGTGCGTTTCTTTCTTGCCATATTGTGTTCCCTTCATATAAATTGAAAAGAGAAAATAAATACATTTTTACTTGACATATAATCCAGATTTGTGACGCAACATACCATGCTATTCCTTTTTCGTCAAGAATTAGTCAAGAAAGAAAACTCTTTGGATACATTGTGATCATCTCTTCATCGCCATAGGCTAAATTCGTGATATTATATGTTATGTAAAATTTTATTCCTTTCACGGTGTGTAAATGAGAAGGATAGGGAAACAAGCGAGGTGTTTTTGCTTGGGGTGTTTTTGCAAACGCTGAAATCCAATGCGAAGAAAGTATTTCTGCGGATTTCCCCTAGGAAACCTCGCCAGCGAAGCGGAAAGCGGATAGATGTTGAAGAACCGGACAGATGTCGCCCCGCTGGGGCTTTGATTTGGATCGTATCGTTTTTCTACATAGATGCCGCCCCTACGGGGCTAAAGATTAGTACCTATAACATGCCGCCCCTATGGAGATGAAATTCGCTATGCCAATAATGAACGTTCTTTTCTGTTATCCGCGTAATCCGTGTCATCCGGGTCAATCCGTGATTCAGACAATTAACAGATGGCATCCTTACAGGAAAACTATAAGAAAATAGTCTTTTGAGCGGCACCCTAAGGGTCAATTTAAGAGAAAAATGAAGTTTGAAAAGGGAAACGACAAGGGTTTCCCGTACAGAAATAGCGGGCCAGGGTCGGTGTAGGGGCAGATCTTGTGCCTGTCCATAAATATAAACAGTGTCGCCTTATTACGAGGAACGACTTCCTATGGTGCGGTTGAAAACCGCACCTACCGGACCTGGGGAACGCTAAACGGGGTTCCAGATACATTCAAAATCAACTACTGCATCGGTGAGAAAGGGGCTGGGAGCAGCAGTTTGCTTTCCTGTGTAATAGGACGCACGGAGCCTTTGGGGGGCCAGACCCCCTTCTCTCGCGTCTCTGCTCGGATCTGGGCGCGTTCTTCAAAACTCTTGTATGCCCATATATGGATAAAATTGTTGACACCGCCGTATTCCGAGTACCAACAACCCGCCAAAGGCGAGAATTTCACGCGTTCGGGGATCGCTGCGCGCCACGCCTCCAAAACTTGCGGCATGCCTTCGGGAGGATAGGTGTATAAACGCATCTCATATATCGGTCCGAGGTCTTTGTCACCCAAAGGTTCCATAAAGGGCGCTGGCAGAAAAATCTCGGAGACCATCGACACGATGAGATCGCTTGTATCGGGGGGCCATACTGGATTCGGTCCGGCTTCTGCGGCGCGGCGGATCTCTGCGCGTTGTTCAAGGCTCTCATAGGGCCATACGGCGACCATCTGATTCAAGGGTCCCACTTCGGTGTACCAGTGTGCACCGAGTTTCGATAACGCTTGACGACCGGGTAGTTTTTCACTGAAACGTTCCCAATATTCGTTAAGCTGTCCGAGTTTCAGGTTGTAGGTTCTTATTTCGTAAATCATACTGTCCCTCCGGCGTTTTCAGAATTACGAGTCTATAATCGAACGAATATCGTCTGCACAGATAAAATCAATCGTGACACCGTTTTGACGGAGTGCGTCTCGGGCGTTCCACCACTCGCTATCTACCGCTTGCAGGATGGGCGGTTTTTCGGAATGAGCGAGTGCAACAGCAATAAATTTCCTATCATCCGGATCAAAGTCGGCCAGTGCGGGGTTTGTAGGGAACTCTTGAAAATTAGTCTCTAAATCATCAATAGGTGTAATGGAAACCAAATCACATTGTTGCGGGTTTGCCCAATTGATCTCTACCCATTTGAGGAACGCGTCGCCGACACCGGGAAAACCGCCCGGATTCAACTTATTTCGGTATTCTTCGATAATTCTTCGCTGGTCATCCAACACTAATTTCACGCTGCCTTCGGTAATCTTCATCAGTTCGTCAATACAGACTTCCATGCAATCTTCAGATGCTTGGTCTGCGCTCCCATTGGCAACCAATGGAACATTTGTATCTACAATAACTTTCATAATTTGGCAGCTTTCCGACGTTTCATCTCCGCTTTAGCCTTTGCTGCCAAGTCGCCCATCTCATCACCGAAGAAGTTTTGTGGCCAATTTGTGATGTTTCCGTAATCATCCACGTTGAGTTTCTCAATTTCGGATACCCCTTCGTTCATTTCGCAAAAGTAAAAAGCGGTGTCGTCTACCGAAATCTGTTCTTCAGCGATCCGCCGCATTAAGCGTATCAGTAGATGCTCGCTGTGGCTCTCAAGAATGATCTGTAACTGTCGATTTTTTACGACCTCAATGAGGAGATCCGCTAATTCTGACTGGACTTTCGGATGGAGGTGTGCCTCCGGTTGTTCAAGAATGAGGATACTTCCCTCTGGCACGTAGTAGCAGAGAATCAACACAGGTAGGACTTGCGAAACACCAAAACCGACATCGGTGAGTCGGACTTCGGGACCGCCTTTGTACTTTCGGACGAGAAACTCATAATCTTTTTCTGTGTCAGAGATAGGGTTGAGGCGATAGGAGTCGATTAAATCTAACCCCTGCAGCCATTTCGGGATATGCTCTTCAAGAGAACGGAGTTGAATTCGACCAGAAAAGAGGGCGGTGACCATATCTTCGCCATGGCGCCCAACACCTGGGGAATGCTTACCTTGCCATGTGTAATTCCGCCGTGGATACTCGCGAAGGGGACCGAGATAGCGGATGCTACGGAACAGGTTTTCAAAACGGGTTTGGAGGGACGAAAAAACTTCCTGATTATGATAGTGAGCACTACGAACCCCATAGCACCGGAAGAGAGACTCATCATGATACTTAAGTTCAACAGGAACAGAAATCAAAAGAACATCTTGACCGTTCCAGTCTACTGCAAGGTTTTTTTTACCAATCTTATAATTGAAAGACACGCCAGGGACCGAATTCTCATTGTCAAAAACACTGAGTTCAAAGGAGAGCATATCCACACCTTCAATACTCTCTATATCTAATTTTTCGGCAAATTTCCACGAGAGAAAAATTTTGAGTGGTGTATCCCGTTTGTGCTGGTGAATAAGATCGTCAAAACTTCCCAAGTTAACGAGGGAGTTTTCATCTCCGAAATCAATTACCTCATTCCAATTCGGTGGACGTTCCACGGTCTGCTTTAGCATGAGTAGCGTTTGCAGAATGCTGGTTTTACCGGAACTGTTCGCGCCGAAGAATCCGGTTAGGGGTGCTATCTGCAATTTACCCGTATCCTTCCACGATTTGAAATTTTGCGCTCTGAGTTCGGTAATCATGATGTGTACCCATCTGTGTCCATAGAAAGAAGGGTATTCCCATTTTTATTTTACACAGATCCTGAAGAAATCCACAGAAACACTTTCTTCGCATTGGATTTCAGCGTTTACAAATACCCCAAGCAAACAAACCCTACGGGATTCAAGAGATGTTTGAACGCTTCAAGATTTCTGTGTAAAACTCGGTGCGGTTCCAAACCGCACCTACCAATTAGGAGAGAAAAACAAGGTGTGGTTATAAACCACATCTATAGGGATTGGCGTTACGGAAAACGAAGTGTGCCCACTACCTTTCGCCTTGCTTGCGGATTTCGACCAATTCTTCTAAGATGCGTCTGTGAAGCCGATGTAATTCAAGGACCATTCCGATGCCGATGGCAACCGACACACCTACTGCAAGAATCAGCTTCGTTTTTAAGGACATGGGCTGCTCCTGTGAAAGTGCTTGCGTTAGAAGTTTTCGACAATCGCTGCGCCGAACTCGGAAGTACGGACCTTCGTCGCGCCTTCCATGAGACGTTCCAGATCGTAGGTCACCCGTTTCTGGAGGATGGTCTTTTCAAGTCCTGAAATGATGAGATCTGCTGCTGCTTGCCAACCGAGATGCTCCAGCATCATCACTGCTGAGAGGATCAGTGAACCCGGATTGACGACATCCTGATCGGTGTACTTCGGTGCCGTGCCGTGCGTTGCCTCAAAAAGTGCGACTTCATCGCTGAGGTTACCACCGGGTGCCATACCGATCCCGCCGACTTGTGCTGCAGCGGCATCCGAAAGATAATCACCGTTCAAATTCGGGGTAACAATCACATCGTACTCATCGGTCCGCGTCAAAATCTGCTGCAACATGCTATCAGCGATTCGGTCGTTGACGATAATTTTACCTTCTGGACATTCACCATCGTAGTCGCTATAGAGTTCATCTTCTGTAATCGTCTGATCAGCGAACTCTTCTTTGGCGAGTTCATACCCCCACGCACAGAAGGCACCTTCGGTAAACTTCATGATGTTGCCTTTGTGAACAAAGGTAACGCTACGTCTACCGTGATCAATTGCGTATTGTATCGCCATCCGCGTCAAGCGTTTCGTGCCTAAAATGCTAATCGGTTTCACACCGATACCGGAATCTTCTCGGATCTCCACGCCCATTTCTGTACGGAGTAGCTCGATGACCTTTTTGACTTCCGGTGTACCTTGTTCCCACTCAATGCCGGCGTAGACATC
>CAZGAW010000063.1:5237-29608 GCA_964523645.1 uncultured bacterium
TGACCTTTTTGACTTCCGGTGTACCTTGTTCCCACTCAATGCCGGCGTAGACATCCTCGGTATTTTCACGGAAGATAACGACATCCATCTTTTCGGGATGTGTAACAGGGGCAGGTACGCCTTGGAAGTAGCGGACGGGACGGACACATGCGTAGAGTTCGAGTACCTGACGGAGCGTCACGTTTAAACTCCGAAATCCACCACCGACAGGGGTCGTGAGCGGTCCTTTCAGGGCAACACGGAAGTATTCAATTGCGTCAAATGTATCCTGTGGCAGCCATTCGTTGTATTTCGCCATGGCGTTTTCGCCGGCGTAGACATCAAACCAGGTAATCTGTTTTTCACCGTTGTATGCAGTCTCGACAGCGGCATCAACAACGCGGCGCGTAACTTTCATGATGTCGCGTCCGATGCCGTCGCCTTCAATAACAGGGATAATCGGCTGATTCGGCACGACGAGTTGTCCATTGACGAGTCCAATTCGTTCACCCGCTGTGGGTACTGTTAATTGCTCAAGTTCAATCACTGGTATCTTTCTCCATCTAAAAGGCGTTCGTTCCTGCCAACCGATTGTGTAAAGCGATGACTTCATCGGGAATTGTCATATCGTCGGTCGGTTTCGGAATAATATCAGGATGCGGTGGGATAACGGGTCGGATAATTTTTAACTGGAGCTGTTCACGTGCATCCATCATCCAACCGAAGCCGCGGAAAATATAGGTGAGTAGCGTTCTATCGGTTTCATAGATGTCCAATCCTTCTTGGACCGCCCATCCGCCGAAGTCGGTGTTTGGTGTTAGACGGAGCGGCGGTTCATTTTCACGTCCGGGACGGACAAAGCCTTCGACGAAAGCGAGTTGGTAAATACGCTGTACAATACCTAACCGTTTTTTCTGCTGATCGTTGAGGTGGATATCACCATTATCAATGGCTTCAAGGAAAGGATTGAAGTAGATGGCAGGTCTTGGATCTTGTTGGATTTCGTCTGAACGTCCAGCGGCGGCGATTTCTGGATGTCCGAAGGTCGGGAGTGCGGATTGCATGCGTTCACGGATTGCATCTTCACGATCGGTGTCATCCAAGGGTTCAATCTGATTGATAAACGCCGTCATATCGTGAATCGCGCCGAAGTGGCGGTTGCCATCTAAAGTCATCTGCGAAGCAACAAAAAAGTCGGAGACGGCACCGGTGTGTAATGTAGCAAGGTAGCGTGCGACAACGTTGGAACCTGCCGAACCGTGATGCGTCTGTATGATCCCCATCCGTTCTAAGATATTCGCTTCAACAGGGCTTGCCTCACGTCCTAAGAGAAGGCTATAAGAGGTTTGGAAGGCAGTCTTTCCATTTTTCTCGTGTTCGGTAATGAGATCGGCGGCGCGCATTGCGAGGACCTGGGGATGCAGGGCGTTGTTCTCACGGAGTTGATGCCGCATATACGTGGAGACTGTCCCTAAGGCGACGTTCTCCATGTGCGTTTCGATTAACTCAAGGAGCAGTTCGGCTTGATCTCGCGTACCACTGATTCCTTTCTGATCCGGATGACTCAGCTTACGGAGTGTTGAGAAATGTTGGATGACCGCTTCGGGACCTGTTTCCGGGAAAGCTTTGACAAATTCTGCGACCTGATTAATGAGGCGTTGTTCACCCGCGAGGCTCTCTCTTCGAGCCGTCGTGATCTCATAAAACTTTTTATTTATTAGTTCTGACAGGAGTGCCTCTTCATCGACACCATCCGCATCTGCTTCAGGTTTCCTACCGAAGAGTCCCACAAAAATGACGTATGCTGGACTGAGTTGGTCTGCGATAATCTCACCTTCGGACACGATACCGCGGATCCCAAAGCTCCGAATGTTCAACGTCATCTGGGTGCCAGCACAGTCAACCGTAACTTTATGTAGTGGAGGATTCGCGAAAACAGTCGTGGATTGTGGCATTGAGCTGAAACTATTGAGTACGGCTACAATCTTATCCTCACCTAACTCAGCTGCTCTGTTTAAGGAATCCGTTACCGGGGCATACGCTGAGGCTTCAGGCATCTCAGAAAGGATTTTTTCGACCGCGGCTTCCTGTTTCGGCTCCAAAATCTTATTCAAAATGAGTTCTCCTTCATTGGTTTTATTAATAGAAATTTTTGTCTGGCAAGTTTCTCCGAAATTTAGCTTGTCTGGATCCACGCAACCACGTTCACGCGACAAAACGATGCAGTGCTTCAGATTCCATTTAAAAAGTTCCTGATTGACGCTTATCAAAACCTTAAAATATTTTATCAGAATTCCGACGAAAAGTCAAGACAAAATTGGAAAATAGTTTTCAGTTATCGGTTTGCTTCGTAGTGAGAACCATCAGTTAAAGAGATAAACAACTCCCGAATCAGTGAAATATCTGTGGGTTATCCTGTCCATAGATGTATTTCCTTAAAGTTAATCTCACAAAAACTGACTATTGCACATTAAAATTTGACTTGCAGAAATGGGGATTTTGTAGTATCATTATTAAGAGCGTATTTGATTAAGGGGACGCTGCGCGTACCGAGATTATAGCAAACCTACAAACAGACATCCATGGTGCGCTGCAGGGTACCTTGCATTCTACTTTTTTACAGATAAGGAGCTTAATTAGATGAGCAACGAAGCATTAGGAATGGTTGAAACACGCGGACTCGTAGGTGCGATCGAAGCGGCTGACACCATGGTGAAAGCCGCAAACGTCACACTGATTGGAAAAGAACAGGTAGGTGGCGGTTTCGTCACTGTTTTGGTTCGCGGAGATGTCGGTGCGGTGCAAGCCGCGACGGATGCTGGTGCGGAAGCCGCGAAAGCAGTCGGCGAATTGGTGTCGGTACATGTCATCCCCCGTCCACATTCAGAGGTGGAGACCATTCTCGGCGGGAAACCAGCAGCGGAGAGCAAGGCGAAATAATTGGAAACTTTGTAGGGCAGGGGATGACTTTCCACATCTCAGCCCTATACCGTTTTAGTAGAGAACACGTCTGCCTTGCCACAGGAGTGCAGCTGAAGGCATTATCCTATGGTTTAGCATGTGTTCCTGTACGCGCCCCCGCGCAGTGAGGGACTGGAGGGTCGAATGGCACAAATTGACGAAAAACAGATTGAAGAGATTGTCTCCCAAGTTTTAAGAACACTACAGCAAGATGGAACGGTCGCGCGACCAACTGCCGCGCCGGTAGGTACTAGTTCCTCGCGGGCAGGGGTTTTTGGAACGGCGGCGGAGGCTATCGCAGCCGCACAAACCGCACAGGCAGCATTTGTCAAACTCGGTTTTGCCAAAAGGCGCGAGATCGTTGAAGCGATTAAAGAGGTATCACTCGCGAATGCGAAACGTCTCGCGGACATGGCAGTACAAGACACGAACATGGGAAACGCGGCACATAAAGTGATGAAGAATGAGGGAGCCGTAACGCTTTCACCGGGTGTAGAAGACCTTCTCTCCGAGGCGATGTCGGGCGATACAGGTACCCTTCTTATCGAATATGTCCCTTACGGCGTTATTAATTCGATCACGCCTACCACCAATCCGACATCAACGGTGATTAACCACGCGATTATCATGTTATCCGCCGGCAATGCCGTGGTGTTTAGTCCACACCCAAACGCCCGTGATTGTACCGAAGAAACGATGCACATTATCAACGAGGCGATTGTCAAGGCAGGGGGGCCTGCCAATCTGCTCACCTCGGTTGAAAACGCCAGCCTACGCACAGCCAAGGAGATCATGGAGCATCCTGACATCGCTATGCTCGTTGCCACCGGTGGCGCGTCCGTCGTTAGAACAGCGCTCTCAAGCGGCAAAAAAACTGTCGCTGCTGGACCCGGCAACCCACCTGCGATTGTTGATGAGACTGCGGACATTCAACAAGCAGCGAAACACGTCATTGCAGGCACGAGTTTTGACAATAACCTCCTCTGTATCGGCGAAAAAGCACTCTTCGTTATCGATTCCGTCGCAAATGACACGGTTCAGGAACTGACACAGAACGGCGGACACCTACTCAATGCGAGCCAGCTGCAAGCATTAGAAGCGGTCGTTACGGAAAAAGACGCATCAAATAAGGAATACATCGGTAAAGACGCGCAGACCATTTTAAATGCCGCTGGTATCACAGCACCCGCAGAGACAGTCGCGATTGTCGTAGAAGTTCCGGCAGACCACGGGTTCGTTATTAACGAATACCTGATGCCGATTCTACCGGTCGTCCGTTGCCGCGATTTCGACGAGGCACTGGCAGGTGCCCTCAGCGCAGAAGGTGGACGTGGACACACCGCAGTGCTTCATACGAACAACACCAAGCGTATTACACAGTTCACGAAGGCGATGGACTGCAGCGTTACGGTCATTAACGCACCCTCTTACGCGTCCTGCGGATTAGAAGGTGAAGGATACCTGGCAATGACCATCGCGGGACCGACAGGCGAAGGGTTCACACGTCCACGCACCTTCACACGTCAGAGACGATTAACGATCGCAGGCGATTTATCAGCACACACACAATGACGCAAATAGATGTATTTGCGACCGGTCCAGGTTGCTTAAGATTTTTCAGAAATCCTTCTAAAACCGGATAAGGTGTTATGCGAACAGAGATCGACGCGCTGAGAGCGTTAATACGTTATCATGAGCAGAAATACTATATCGAAAACCAGCCGGAAATTTCCGATGCGGATTTCGATATGCTCATGCAGAAACTTGTTAAACTCGAAGCAGCGACTGAAGCTCCTATCCCGCCCGACTCGCCGACGCAACGCGTCGGAGGCGGGGCTGAATTAGGCACCCGTCTACAGCACCGTAATCCCATGCTGAGCTTGAATAACAGTTACGACGAAAACGAGCTGCGGGAATTCGCTGAACGCGTCCAACGGTTGTTAGAAGGCGCGCCTGTCGAATATGTTACAGAACTCAAAATAGATGGATTGGGCGTTTCGTTAATTTACGAGAACGGTGTATTCTCGCAAGGAGTCACGCGCGGAGACGGCGAGTACGGTGAAGATGTAACCGACAACTTGCGTACGATCCGTTCTGTGCCATTGCGGCTCGTTGAAACGGAAATAGCCGTGCCACCCGTGTTAGAAGTCCGTGGCGAAGTCTTCCTGCCGAAGGATTGCCTCGACGACATTAACGCGCAGCGCGAGGCAGCGGGTGAATTGCCGTTTGCGAATCCTCGGAACGCCGCCGCTGGTTCACTTCGACTCTTAGATGTTTCCATAACGGCATCTCGTCCGTTAAATATTTTCATGTATACCCTCAATTACGCCGAGGGAACTGAATTCACAACACATACAGCGTCCCTCGAAAACATGAAAACTTGGGGACTCAAATGTAATCCACACGCTGCTTCCCACAAATCAATTGAAGCCGTTCAAAACTACTACGAGCACTGGATAGAAAAACGTCATGAACTGCCGTATGAGACCGATGGCATCGTTGTAAAAGTCAACAATTTTTCCCAACAGCGCGAACTCGGCGCCACCTCTAAATATCCGCGCTGGGCAGTCGCCTACAAGTTCAACGCGCAGCAAGCCATCACCACCATTGAAAACATAGATGTACAGGTTGGACGCACGGGTGCTCTGACCCCCGTTGCGATTTTGAAACCTGTGACACTTGCCGGTGCGACAATCACGAACGCCACCTTGCATAATGAGCAAGAGATCCAAACGAAAGACATCCGTATCGGCGATCGGATTGTACTCGAACGCGCTGGGGATGTTATCCCTAAAGTTATTGAGGTGTTAACTGCCGACCGAACTGGCGATGAAGTTATTTTTAAATTGCCGGAGCGGTGTCCAGCGTGCGATACTCCCGTCCAACGCACAGCGCAAGAGGTTGCGGTTCGGTGTATAAATGTGGCGTGTGTCGCCCAATTGAAACGTCGAATTGCGCATTATGCTTCGCGCGACGCACTTCAGATAGAAGGTCTCGGGCCCGCTACAATTGACCAGCTGGTGGATAAAGCATTGGTGCGTGATGTTGCGGATCTTTACGCTTTGGAGGTCGAGAAATTAAGCACCCTGGAGCGGATGGGTGTGCCGTCTGCGCGTAATCTTGTCCATCAAATTGAACAGAGCAAGACCGTATCGGCAGAAAAGGTGCTTTTCGGACTCGGTATTTTCCATGTCGGGGAGACCATCGCCGAGCTGCTTATTGAACACTTTTTATCCTTCGAGGCACTCAGCAAAGCAACGTTGGCGGAAATCGAATCCATAAACGGCATCGGCCCACAGATAGCGGAAAGTGTTTTCAATTTCTTCTCACAGAACCAACAGTTGTTTAACAAATTGCGGGAAGCCGGTTTACACTGTTTCACGGCAAAGGCTGAACCCACTCGCACGACAGCGAGCATGGCGGCGGATAGCTTCTTTGGGGGCAAAACATTCGTTGTCACGGGGAGTCTTGAAGGTATGACGCGTAACGAAGCATCGAACGAGATTAAGCGTCGGGGTGGCAAGGTTACATCGAGCGTAACAAGCAAGACGGATTACCTCATCGCTGGGGAAGGGGCAGGCAGCAAATACACCAAAGCCGTAGAGTTGGACATTCCAATTTTGACAGCGGCAGATTTTTCTGAAAAACTCCAGCACGGTACCGAATCGTAAACCGTCCGTTTTTTGCGTTCAAGTATTCCCGGCTGCTAACCCGCCGGTGTTGTAAGCACTTCTAAAATCTTCACTCAGACGACTTGTAATAGGCACACGATGTCCGTAAACGACACTCTTGACAGTTCGGCGTTCTCTTATGGCAGATTCTTGCCCCGTGTCCAACGATTAGGGCGTGATATTCGTTGAAAAGCTCAACATCGTGCGGAAGATTGTCCATAAACAAGGCGCGGAGCTTGTCATAATTATATCTCCCTGTAACCCATCCCAACCGTGAGAAAAGCCTATAGGTATATGAATCAACAACAAAACTCGGTTTACCCGCGGCGTAGAGGATAATCGTATCTGCTGTCTCAGGTCCGACACCGTAGATAGAGAGGAGTTCTTCACGCAATTTGGGAACATCTTGTGTAAACATTATGTGCATCGGACGTTCTTCGATATACTCCACAAACGCCCGCACCTTCTGTGCCTTCATACGAAAGTAGCGCGACGGTCGAAGGAGACGTTCCAATGTGCTTTGACTGATAGAGGCTATCTCTTCAGGGGTAAAAGCATCAGCACCCTTGAGATTGTCCATCGCTTTTTCGACATTGCGCCACGATGTCGCTTGTGTTAGGATTGCACCGAGTGCTACTTCAAACGGCGTATCGGCGGGCCACCACTTGCGATTTCCGTGCTGTGCGAGAAGTTGATTATAGAGTGTAAACAGTTTTTCGGTAATATTTCCTTTACATAGAATTTGCATTTATAGAAAATCCTCAATGCTTTGAATTTATACACAGTATCCACAATTAACGATATACTGTAGACTATCGGGGTTCCAAACCTCGACAACGGCGGAAGTGTTAGAGAATCCCAACGTTTTAACCAGTAACAAAAAAGGAAGAAACTATGGATTTAAGTTTCAGTACGGGCGCGGGCAATGGCGGTTGGAGCCTTGCCGAATGCGCAGCGTGGGCAAAAGCCAACGGATTTGACGCAATCCGTCCGAACGCCACTGGTGCTTTTGAACCGAGTGTCATTATACAGTCTCGGGGCGAAGCGGTCAAGGAAATATTGGAGAACCACGGTATCTATCTCGCCGCCTTAACCGCACATTGTAACCTACTTGATGACGACCCAGAAACACGGGAGCACGCGCGCGATACGCTGATACGGGCAATCGAAGCAACACACATTCTCGGTGCTCCTGCTTTGGTGACCTATGCTGGCAGCCCTGTGAGTTGGCACTTCTACGGGCAGTTCTCTTCAGAACCGGGTAACCCCGGCGACAGGTCGGTTGAATTGGTTGGACGATTTAAAGAGATGTGGACCCCTGTTGTCCGCTTTGCCGAAGAGAGAGGCGTGCAGCTTGCGCTGGATTGCGCCGTACGCATGGGGAACATCGCCTGTAACCCAGAAATGTGGGAACGTATCCTCGATGCGATTCCGTCGGACTCGCTGGGACTCTCCTGCGACCCGTCGCACTGGCTCTGGATGGGTATCCTGCCCGCTGAGGATGCGATCCGTATGTTCAACGGCAAGTGGTATTACGCCGATGTGAAAGATTGCGAAATCAGTCCACAGATGAAGTTCCGACAGGGTATCATCGGGAACTGGTGGTGGCAGTATCGTGTGCCGGGACGTGGACAATTGAATTGGGGAACGATTATCGGCGCGCTGCAGGAATCTGGCTACGACTATGTGCTCTGTGTCGAAAATGAGGATCGTGGTGCGCCGGGGTTGGACGGTTTTGCACTCGGTGGAAGGTATCTGCGGCAATTTCTATAGTAGTTGTCAGTCGTCGGTTATCAGTTGGAAAACCGAATGGTTCTGGCATCAATTCCGCTGTCGCTTGAAATTGATTTCGATTTGTGCTAATCTACAAGTGTATCCTATTCTGCCTGAAACGATGGACAAAAAATGGTAAAGCAATTACAACCGAAATCACAGAAAATCGCGATTCTTGCTGAGGGTTCGTTCGGTATCCTTGAGTCGAAAACCGCTACAGTCCTCGTCCGCTATCTCCCTGAGAACGTTGTCGCCATTATCGACAGTGAGAACGCCGGACGAGACACCAGCGAGATTATTGAGATTGGGGAGGGGATTCCGATTGTCCGGGATCTCGCCGAGGCGATGCGGTTTGAACCGACGATGCTCGCGATCGGCATCGCACCCCCCGGTGGCGAGTTACCGCATGCGTGGCGCGCAATCCTTCACGAAGCAATACACAATCGTCTACACATTATGAGCGGCTTGCACAAATTTCTGAGTGAGGATGCAGCACTCGCAGCACTCGCAGCGGCACACGATGTACTCCTATGGGATGCTCGAAAACCGCCTGAAAATCTACCGGTCGCGACGTGCAAAGCCGATGATGTAGATGCCACTGTTATCCTAACCGTGGGTTCAGATTGCCGTGTCGGTAAAATGTTGTCTGGCATAGAGGTCACGCGTGCCGCACGCGAACGGGGTTTGGATGCCGAATTCTGTCCAACGGGGCAAAACGGGATCATGGTCTGGGGTTGGGGCATTGCGATCGATGCGGTCGTCTCCGATTTCACCGCTGGTGCCGCGGAGCAGATTGTGCTTGAAGGTGCGGAAAACCACTCGCTCCTGCTTGTTGAAGGACAGGGTTCGCTTGTCCATCCAGGGTATTCAGGCGTGACACTCAGTCTGCTCCACGGCAGTCTACCCGATGCGATGATCTTCTGTCATCAACCGTCGCGGGATACAGTTGCCCGGTATACAGTGCCGTTGCCATCGGTCCCTGAAATGATTGCCCAGTATGAAGCGATGGCTGCCCCGATAAAGCCTGCCAAAGTGATCGGATTGGCGTTGAATTGTTTCGACTTATCTGAGACAGCGGCGCGTGAAGCAGTTATCGCCGCAGAGGCTGAAACAGGATTGCCTGCGACGGATGTCGTGCGGTTCGGTGCGGATAAACTCGTTGACGCTGTTCAGAAATTTCATACAAAAAATAAAAAACGCTAACACTATAAAAAAGGGAGATGCGAAACCTATGACTGACGAAGAAAAATTTCGATTCGACTTGAGCGGGTTCCTCGTCCGTCCCGCAATTCTTGAACGCGACGAAGTGGACGCAATTGTTGAGCAGATCGAGAAGATTCACCACAACCCAGAAGCTTTACCGCCGGAACACCGCGCTGTGCCGGGCGGTCCGTCAAGTGTTTTGATTGACCATCCGAAGGTGCTCGATGTCTTGCACGAAATCATCGGCCCCGATGTCCGGTTAGAGAACTGTTCCTCCGTCTGGCGTGAGAAAGGACAGGAACACGGTGGACTGCACGGCGGTGGACCGCAACAAGGCGATCCGATCTTCGGATACCGTTTCAATAATGGACGCATCCACGCAGGGATGGTGCGCGTTGTCTTTGAACTCACAGCTGTCACCAAAAAGGATGGGGCAACGCACTTCATAGCGGGCAGTCATAAGTCTAACTTCCCGATGCATGCAGATCACATGTCATTAGAGGCGGGGAAACGGAGTCCGTTCCTGATGTCGTATGAATGTCCAGCGGGGAGTGCAATCTTCTTTACCGAGAACCTATGTCACGCCGGTCCCGTGTGGCAACGGGAGGCACCGCGCGTGGCAGTGCTAAACGCCTACGCGCATCTCGCCACCCACTGGCATCGGTTGAAAACTCCGCCGGAAGTAATCTCCGCGCTACCGCGTGACAAGCAGGCATATTTCCGTGAACCGTGGGTCGCTGATTTCCGCTCAAGTCCGGCAACGATTAATACGATCGAACGGTTTTTGAACAACGACGAACCGCCTATCAATACGGATACCAAACCGTGATATAAAATGGCGAGGTGAAAAAACCTCGCCAGCGAGTGGGGAAGCACCAAATCTTGTGTGTGCATATATTTTCAGGATTTACTATAAAAAACCTAAATAGATTGTTTTAACTTTGTGTTGCTTCGACGGTTGCGAGGTCCCAGATGAGGATCGTGCCATCTGCGCTGCCACTGGCAAATGTCCTACCATCAGGGCTGAATGCCAATGCGCGAACCCTATAGTTCTTAATAATCGTAGATTGCTTGCCGGTGACAGGATCCCATAACCGGATCGTGTTGTCCTCAGCATCACCGCTGCTCATCAGGACATGTCCATCCGGGGAAAAGGCGACTGCCTCAACAGTATCAGTATGCCCAGTAAGCGTAGCGATATACTGACAAGTGTTAATATCCCAAAGTCTGATGGTGTTGTCCGAGCTCCCACTGGCCAGGATTCTACCATCGGGTGAAAAAGCGAGCGTCCTAACAGCATCGGTATGTCCTGTAAGAACAGCGAGATAATGACCGGTGATAGCATTCCATAACCGAAGTGTTTTATCTGCACTACCACTAGCGAAGGTTCTCCCATCTGGAGAAAATGCAACCGTCATAACATCATCCGTATGGCCTGTTAAGACTGCTAATTGGTCTCCGGTATCAATATCCCACAATCGAACAGTATTGTCTTCACCGCCACTCGCAAGTGTGGTGCTATTCGGTGCAAACGCCAATCCAGTAACTATATCCGTATGCGCTAATATCGCCGTTTCGGAACCGGTATTCACATTCCACAAGAAAACTCTTTCATCCTGACTCGCACTTGCGAGAATTGCGCCATCCGGTGAAAAGGCAACGTCATCAATCCGATATTCATGCCCGCTGAAGGTTTGAAATTCGGTATAAGTGTACATATCCCACAATCGAAGCGTTTCGTCATCACTACCGCTTGCGAGGAGGCTTCCGTCAGGCGAGAATGCTACGGAATTAATCCACTCGATATGTCCATCAATGTGTGCCTTCTCTACGCCGCTAACTGGATCCCAGAATCGAACCGTATGGTCTCCACTCGCGCTGGCGAGTGTTTCACCACCTGGAGAAAACGAAATACTGCAAACAGTATCTTTATGTCCTATAAGAGTTGCCTGTTGGGTGCCTGTATCCACATTCCAGAGCCGAACAGTAGCGTCACCGCTCCCACTCGCAAGGAGGGTTCCATCGGGTGAAAACTCCAAATTACGGACAGTACCGATGTCTGCTGCGAAGGTTTCCAGTTTCTCACCCGTAGTGATATCCCACAAACAGAGCGTTTCGTCCCGACTGCCGCTGACGAGATTCATGCCGTTGGAAGAATACGCCAACGCCATAACGCCGTGTGTATGTCCTGTGAGTATAGAAAGTTCTCTTCCAGTGTGAGCATCCCAGAGTTTGATCGTGAAGTCATTACTGCCGGTAGCGAGGATTTTGCCATCGGGTGACAACGCAAGGGTATTGATCGGATACGCATGTCCAACGATCTCAAAGCGCAAGCGACCTGTATGAATATCCCAAAATTGGATCTTCCCGTCCAGTCCTGCGCTGATGAGGGTGTTACCGTCGGGTGAGACGACAAATGCCCAGACTTCACCTTCAGCATCTCCGAGCGTCATTGTGGCACGACGTTGTCCGGTGTGGACATCCCAGAGCGAAATCGTATCATCCCCATTTCCGGTTACAAGGACCATGCCATCGCGCGAAAACGCGAGTGAAACGGTACCCTGATCCTGTTGGTGTTTAAGAAGTGCAAGTTCCGTGCAGGTATGCGCCTCATACAGCCAAACGCCAATATAAGTAGCAACAGCAAGACAGGTGCCGTCCGGAGAATACTGAATATCCGTTATCGCGCCTTTACCGAGACGCGCTAAGGCACCTGGGGGAAGCCCCCATTGTGTGTAGGGTTGTCGGGTTTGTGTGTTCATGGGTCTAACTCACAGGTTTTCGGGATAATTAGTGCAACAGCATGAAGTGCTTGGTTATTTTTACTTTTAACCCAATTCATCCTATGAAAATTCACAAAAAATTGTCCAAAGGTGGGCAATCGCGACCGGGATCTCTATCGCTACTGGCAAGGAAGGTCGCTCTATAAGTGCCAATTTAGCGTCGTAATTTGTACCACAGCGCGGTAGAAGATGGGCTAAACGCCCCATATAGGTAAAATCGCGCGTAGGTTGGGTAGAGCGATCCACAGAAAAATAATGCCTACACCTGAAATACATCTCAACGCTAACTAAATCTATATGACATCAAAGCCATAGCGAAACCCAACTTTACACGCGTACCACAAACGTAATGGAAAAGCGTTGGGTTTCACTATTTTCTTCCAGTGACAGCGTGTTTCTGGTCACATTAAGCGGGTGCATCCATCAAATATGTCTATTGTTTCACCGTTCTACCCAACCTACGAGAACGGTTTTCAGTTGCCAGTTATCAGTTATAAGAGATTTTGACGACATCGGCGTTCTTTTTAACTGACTGCTGACCGCTGATGACTGACGGCTAATTTCGTGTTTTTGCTTGGGTATTTCTTCCTCCTACAAGAAAGCGAAATACCCTTGGCAAACCTATCTCAAGACTATCCATCCAACGCCGAAAATAACGAAACAAACAGCCTTTTCTATGCTCAAAAAAACCTTGATTTTTCACGTCAAATTAAGGTATAATAATCGTAGATTTCATAGGCGAATTGCCTTATCAGCACCATACGCTTCAACATACATATTACATTAAACCGGCTCTAAAAAGCGATACAAATCTCCGATAAAATGAACGGAGGGAACTCAATGAATATCCTTCACGAGTTAAATGAAAAACAGAGAGAAGCCGTAACACATAAAAATGGGCCACTTCTCGTTATCGCAGGGCCCGGTACGGGAAAAACGAAAGTTATTACACACCGTATCGCCTATCTGATTCGCGAACACGGCATCAAGGCGGAAAATATCCTTGCGATTACCTTTACCAATAAGGCTGCACAAGAGGTACAGGAACGGGTCAACCACGAGATCGGTGAACCGCACGGTTCCAACATTAAGGTCAGTACTTTCCACGCATTTTGCGTGAGCGTGCTCCGAAAGCACGCCCTACGGATCGGATTAAGTGAAAATTTCACTATTTTCGATCAGGAACTCCAAGACGAAATCTTAACAGAGAGCGTTAGCACGTTGAGTCTCAGTACCGACGACTACCCGCCATGGTTGCTACGCAATATCATCAGTGATGCCAAATGCACATCAAAAGATCCCGTTGACGCAGTAGATACGACCGACATTTATGATCCAGAAACCGTCGAAAATATCCGAAGTATCCTGCGAAACTATCGCGACAAACTCGCCGAATACGATGCGCTCGATTTCGACGATCTCCTTGTGAAAACTGTCGAATTGCTTAAACAGGTGCCGGACGTACAACAAGAATATTACGACGCAATTACCTACATCCTCGTTGACGAATTTCACGATGTAAATAGTGTGCAATATCATCTACTCCAGCTCCTCTGTGCGCCTCCAGAACACAATCTCATGGTCGTCGCTGACGAAGACCAATCCATCTATAGTTGGCGGGGCTCAAATCCCGAATATATCGACAATTTCAGAGCCGATTTCAATCCAACGAAACTCGCCTTGGACGATCACTATCGGTGTAGCGAGAAGATTCTGCGTGCCGCGGAGGAGGTCATCTCCAGAAACACGGAACGACAGAAACAGCACACCCTTAGAACCCACAAAGACGCGGGACGCGATATCTTTCACTATACCTTCGACACACCGATAGCAGAAGCACTCAGTATCATTAAAGTTATCCAGAATTTGGTAACGCAACGCAACTACTCCTACCGCGATATTGCCATCTTTTACCGAACCCACAGACTCGCCGATGTGCTGGAAGAACAGTTGCTCCAGGCACATATCCAATTCCAACGCATTCAACCGACCAATTCCTTCGGGGATGGAAGTAGCAAAGGGATCTTAGCGTATCTCCGTTTCATCCAGTGGCAGCTCCCGCAAGATCTGGAACATGCAATCAATTTTCCTGAGACCTGTATCGACGACCTCACATGGGTACGCCTGAAATGGCTCGCACAGCGTGAAGATACCCCACTCGTGGAACTTTTGAGAAATATTGAAGCCTATCCGCAGGATGTTGGTCCCTTAACACGCCGAAATGTTCGTCAATTCTGGCATCAACTTGAGAACCTATCCAGCGAAATTGAACACGAACGGGTCGATAAAATTATCCCGAAACTCTTCGATACTTTGGAACGCGCGCGTTCCACTTACCGTGCTGAAGAACTGGAAGTCATCGAGAAACAACCTGAGCTGTCGAATCTGGCAACCGCACAGGACATCCTGTATAGCGCACTCGATCTCGGTGAACCGATCCAGATTACTGCCAGCCACGGGATTGACGAGTACTGCGCAGCGCACACCGTCTACCAGACGCTTGAAACCTATCTGAACCACACGGCACAACTCCAATTGCTGCCGCCTGAAGGAAATAGACCGAAGCCGAACGAAAATGGGGTACATCTGCTTATCGGCAATTTTGAGGACATCGGGGAAAGCACGCGGGATGTTCGGACAATTCTCATCGGTACAGCGGACGCAGCAAACACGGATGTGATTCATCTTGAAGGTGAAAGTGTTCACAGTATCACAGCACTCAAACTCTGCCAACGCCTTATTAATCGCTTTGAAACCCCAAACATGGCAGACATGGTCGTTTACGATTTGGAGACCACCGGTCTCAACCCCAAAACGGCAGAAATCGTTGAGATCGGGGCACACCGTCTGAATCCAGTCGGTGATGAGGTTGAGCGGTTTTATCGTTTGGTAAGACCTCCAGGCGGGCATATCCCGCGGTCAGCCACACGTATCCATGACATCGATGCGGAAACCGTCAAAGACGCGCCAGGGATTGAAGTAGTACTACCGGAATTCCTTGGGTTTATCCAGGACCGGATTCTGATTGGACACAATGTAGCGAAATATGACAATCCAATCCTTGCGCGGGACCTCAGAAGGTATTTGAAAATGGATTTATCGGCACCGCATTACGACACGCTCACCACGGCACGCAGGCTCTTCCCACGACAAAGGTGTAGCATGAGTGCGCTTGCCGAAAAATTTGAGATTGAACACGGGCGTTTACACAAAGTCTTAGAAGACACCAGAGTCAATCGAGAAATCTTCAAAGAACTCATCAAAATCGATGCGCACAAACGCGAGGTGAAATCGCTTCCTGAATTGCTACCCTTTGTTGGACTTGGGATCCTTGCTAAAAGCGAAACTGTTGATGCTCATACGGAGGAAGCCGCAACCGAGATTGATACGTTCCTAAACGTCGCGAAACGGTTCATCCAGACGCACAACATTGTCTCTCTGGATAATCTTCCACTCGACCCCACAGAAGCAGCGCAAGCGAGAGAATATATGGAAGCGTTACAGGATGCCCCTGTCCGAGAGTTTCCAGAAGATGCTAACTGGCGGCAACGTCGTATCCAGTTCATGAATGCCGTACTGCATTTCGAGTCAATCAGTGATGAGCATCGACTTATCGACTTCTTGGATTATCAGAAGTTACTCACCAATATCGATGAACTCGACGATGATATCGAGCAGTTGACGTTAATGACACTACACGCAGCGAAAGGGACAGAGTTCCCAGTAGTTATCATCATCGGTATGGAAGAAGGGAGTTTTCCGATGTGGCGACAGGACATCACGGAAGCAGAACTTGAAGAGGAGCGCCGTCTTTTCTATGTCGGCATGACCCGAGCACAAACGCAGCTGTATCTGAGTTCTGTGGTGTATCGTTTTGGGGAAAGGGATCGCGCGTCGTCTATGTTCGTCCGAGAGATTCCATCGAATTACGTTGTTAAATGGAATCAATAACACAAAACGTCAAAAGTCTACAAGCGGCGAAATATCTTTCGCGTCGTGTAGATTAATACTGTGAAATCGTCTACTGTGCGTGTGAGAAATATAACGCACTCGCGATAGACGCATCTATATGATTTCCACATCTTAACCTAAAACGCGATCTTGAAATATAAATTTGTTGGGTTTCGCTATACCTATCTTCAAGAATGGGTCATCGGCGATCAGAATTTCCCATAGGAATTGAAGGATTTTTGGTATTTTATCGCTCTACCCAACCTACAAGAAAAGCAGCCCGTTTTCAGGTGGTTTTGTTGTTTTTTCGACGGAAATGAGGATTTTTTGATTTTTTTTCGCATTTTGCACGTTTTCTGCTCCAAAATTGCGTCAATACTATACGACGACGTAAAATAAGGCATTTAGGGTATCAGCATGAAAGGAAAACTTGTCTATATTGTGTTGGGGACTACAATCCTATTAGGGCATTTCCTGCTGATGGGGAACCTTTGCGTATACGCGTCCGATGTTCCGTACATTGCTTTCAGTTCCAACCGGAACTGGAATTACGACATCTACATCATGGATATAAAAGGAAAGAATCTCCAGAATTTAACAAACAGCCCGGCGAATGAGTTTGAGCCCGCGTTTTCACCGGACGGGCAACGGATGGCTTATGTCTCCTATCGGCATGATGGCTATGCGGAAATCTATGTGATGAATCTCCAGACAAAGGTATCCCACCGGTTGACGCACCATCCGAAACATGACAATAATCCGGCATGGTCTCCAGATGGTCGATGGATTGCGTTTGACTCCAATAGAGAAGGGACGTATGACATCTATAAAATCGAACCTGACGGCAAAAATCTCCAACGGTTGACGCATGAGGGGCGGCGTAACCTTAACCCGGCTTGGTCACCTGATAGCCAATTCATCGCTTTTGATTCTTCCGGAAGGGTTGATAAAAGGGGCATCTATATCATGGATGCGGATGGCGGAAATCCGAGGCACCTCGCGAACCAACCGCGAGCCGGACTGGTGTCCTCATGGTCTCCGGATGGGAAACAGATTGCTTTTTGTGATTTGATTTTAGGAAATCGGGATATCCTTTTAACACCAGATCGGAACATCTATACCGTAAACGTTGACGGGAGTGATCTCAGGAAGAGGACACGCCATCCGGCGGATGATTTGGCTCCTGTCTGGAGCCCTGATGGAAAATCAATTGTTTACTATTCTGTGTGGAATGAGAAATCTGACATTTATCTCATAAAAAGTGGACTTGGGCGACGTAGCGGTCAATTGACGCGCCATCCGGCGGAGGACAAGGATCCGACGTGGGTGCCTTCGGGGTCTCTTTCTGTTTCTCCGACTGCGGAGACACAAACAACCTTGTGGGGTAGACTGAAACAATCTGTTCACGACTAAATGAAGTCCATCGGACGGATCCTTGATTCCCGAATCTTAACTGATAACTAATAACCATCTGTTGGGTTTCGCTAAGGCTATGGTGTATTTGAAGTTTCTTGAAACGATAGAAATTCTGGTAGGTTGTGCGTTCTTTCCGTGTTCTGCTCTACCCAACCTACGCGATGGAACTCACGTTACAAAAGGAGGATTTCGATGAAGTTAATAGCGATTGGAAGTGTAATGCTGCTCCTTGCGTTCTCAGCATGGGCGGGAACGTTTCTCGAAACTTTTGATAAGAAAAATTTGAACGCGTGGCAGGAGATGCTCCCTCGCGATGCGGTGCCGGGTTCATGGGAAATCGTTAAAGGTGAACTCCATGCGGTGAGTCCTGATGGCTGGGCGCGCTTCCTGACAATCGGTGACGAAACATGGGATGATTACACGATTGAATTTGATGTCAAACCACTCGATAAACAGGGTCCGAGCAATATCGCTATCGCTGCACGCATCACTGGCGACTGGGCAGTGTGGTGTCTCATTGGCGATCACCCGTTTCCCAATAATATTTCGAGACCGATGTATGCGGTTGGCAATTTTCGGAAACATAACCCGCTCTTCTTTATCGGAGGCGAACCTCACCGATTTTTGAAACTCAAAAAATGGTCGAAACTCAAGTTAAGCGTTCAGGAAAATGTCCTCAACTTCTGGATTAACGACAAACATGTTATCGGACCCATCAACCTTCCGAACCGCCAAACCTTTGAACGCTTTGAAGTTGCGAAGAAAGAGCACCGGGAACGGGAAGCAGCGGAAAAAGGCGAGGATCCCGTAGAAGTGCCACCGGCCCCTTTAGGTGATTTTGAAAATTTTCTGACAGGCGGTGCAGGTTTCGGTCTTTCCAATCAGGAGGCAGTATTCGACAATATTAAAATTACGGGCGCGCGTATCCCGAACAGCCCTGAATTGTCGGTGACACCGAGTGCGAAACTCGCGACGGTGTGGGGGTATCTGAAGCAACACCGTTAGAAAAAATAATAAAGAAGCAATCAGCAGCCAGTTTCCCGCCCTTAAACTAACAGCCTTATCAGTTGTTATCAGCGGTTCCTTTGCTTGAGTCTACCCCAGAGCGTTGTCTGCTTCTCTGTGCCCGGTGAAACAGAGAGAAATCCCTCCGGTGCCCATGCCGGCATCGGCAATAGGGGTAACCCATTGACGATCTCATGGGGTTCACCGGCTTCACCTGCAGCGTTGATGACATAGATGGTGCATTTTCCAAAGACCTCATCAATACGGACTTTCACACCGGGGGCGGGCCAATTCACGACTTCCCTTGAAGTATAGGCGATCCACGCGCCGTCCGGCGACCATGCGGGATCACTCGTCCATGACCATGCGCCCCCATGTGTTAGCCTTCGGAAATTGTTTCCATCTGCCCCAATGACATAGACGTTCAGGCCATCTGTAAATAAATTCCCGCCCACAAAGGCGATCTGTTTGCCGTCCGGCGACCATGTGGAACCGGTAGAAGATATAGAAAAATCTTTTTTCAGTCGTCTCAATCCCTTGCCATCGGCGGTCATTACATAGAGGGCGTTCCTTTCATCTCTAGAGGAAACGAAGGCGATTTGTTGACTGTCTGGCGACCAACCCGGTCTCCTGTTATTGCCGCGATTCGTCAACCGTCTGAGATTTGAGCCATCAACATCAATTCTGTAAATATCGAGGTTCCCGGCTCGGTCAGAGATAAAAGCGATCCATTTCCCATTCGGCGACCAGATGGGTCGCATGTTCCTGCCTTCATGGTTTGTCAATCGACGGGATGTCTTGTTTTGGATGTCCAGCACGTAGATATTGGGGGCACCTTCGTGGTTGGATTGATAGGCAACAAAACGACCATCAGGAGACCACGAGAGCGAACCCATATTCGGTGCATCCGTTGGGATACGGAGAAGAATATTGCCGGTGGTATCTGCACAGTATATCTCAACGTTTCCTGCGCCTTTGACGACATAGGAAAGTACGGATGCTGCGTACCCGTGTATTGCGAGAAAACCGCTACTGAACAACAAGACGAGACATAACACGCTACACGCAAACTTCGTTTTTATTCTGAAAAAATAATACCCAATCGTTGTAAATTTCATTGCTCTTCCTGTTCACGCATTATAGATTTTAGTTAAGAGTCGGGAATCGGAATTCCCTCCTACAAGAATAGTTATCGGTTGTCAGTTTTCGGTTGTCAGTTATAAGAGGGTTTGACGACATGGGAATTTTCTTTAACTGAGGACTGATCACTGACTGCTGACAACTATTAAACTACAAACATAACAACCGTATCGGTTGTAATTAGGGGTTACTTTGCTTAAGTCTGCCCCAGAGGGTTGTCTGTTTCTCTGTGCTCGGTGAAACGGGCAAGAATGCTTCCGGCACCCAGGTCGGGTCTAAACCCAACGACACCCCATTTACGACTTCAATGGGTGCGTTGATTTTACCTGCAGCCCTTACCAGATGGATGGCACTCCCCCCGAAGATTTCATCGACGGGGAGTGCTTCACCGGGAGCCGGTCGTTGGACTACCTTTTTGAAAGCATACGCAATCCAGTGCCCATCAGGGGCCCAGGCGGGATAGCTCGCCAATGCGTCTCTCCCTAATCGCGTCAGCTGCCGAAGGTTGTTTCCATCTATATCAATGACATGGATGTTCTGGCCCTCATCAGGTAAAAATCTCGCTGGAACAAAGGCAAGCTGTTTGCCATCGGGAGACCATGTACCTCCGGATAATGAATTCTCTGTCACCTTTCTCAAACTTCCACCATCGGGCGTCATCACATAGAGCAAAAAATTGCGCTTATTATGCTCCGGCCCTCGATAAGAATGGTAGGCGATCCATCGGCTGTCTGGCGACCAAGCGGGTTGATCGTTGTCCCCCTTCTTTGTCAATCGCTTCAGATTGGAACCATCTACATCGATTCTATAGATATCCCGACTCCCCCCTCGATCTGAAACAAAGGCGATCCACTTTCCATTGGGCGCCCAAGTGGGTGACCAGTTCAAACTCGGATGGTCTACCAACCGCCGGAATTCCTTGTTTTGCGTATTTATGACGTGGATGGCGGTTTTCCCGACTTCTCTGGATACATACGCCAAAAAGCGTCCATCCGGCGACCACGTGTGTCCTCTACTTTTCTTAGCGTCATTGGTTTCGAGTTTTCGGAGATTTTGTCCTGTGCTATCTATGAGGTAGAGCTCAGCTGTGCCTTCGTGTTTGGAGATGAAAGAGAGTGCCTGAACTCTGGCTTGTGCGTTTTGGATCAAAAGGCTACTGCTTATCAACAATGCGATACCTAATATCACATAGACCTGTATCTGTTTCGGCACCATGAGAGCCTCCATTTTTCCGCTGCTAAGACTTTAATGTAAGCCTAAAGTTTGTCGTTCATAATTACATGATAACACAAAACATTTGAAACGCAAAATTTATTTACAGTAGAACATCTGAATCAGAATTTTCAGGATTCGTGCTTCTCCCTTTTGAAGATAGTCTCATTAAAGACAAAAAGGGTGGAAATTTTCTGACCTCCACCCTACTTTTTATTAACTGACCATTGCCTATCTATTTCCGAATCAACATCTTCCGCGTCGTCGTGAACTCGCCTGCGGTGAGTGTGTAGAAATAGACACCACTTGCCACAGGTTCACCGACATCATTTTTCCCATCCCAATAGGCAGCGCGGCTACGACTTTGATAGATACCCGCAGGCATCAACCCCAATGCCAATGTGCAAACCTTTGTTCCATTCACCGCATAGATTGTCAGGGTGACCTCCGCAGGTTCGGAGAGTTGATACGGTATCCACGTCTCTGGATTGAACGGATTCGGATAGTTCGGAAGCAACTTTGTCTCTTCTGGAATTAGCAATGCTAAAAGGCTTTGAAGGTACGCGATGCCGCGTTGAAAGGCAACAGATCCATTATCTTCAATTTGCGCGCGTTTTATCCACGTTTGTATCATCGCAGCATCCAACCTCTCTATGTTGTCCACAGCAAGCATGGAAGGCGAAGCTGCCGCTGCTGACTCACCGAGATGTTGTGCCACAAGAATGAGGTCCAGGATGTTAATAGTTCCATCGCTATTTACATCTGCTCGTGAATTAAGGGAAACAGACTTCCCAAAACCTTGGGCAATATGAACCATATCTAAAATGTTTACCAGACCATCACCATTCACATCCCAGATTAGCCTGTCTTTCACCACAAGAGCAACCTCACGGGGGTCGGCAGGAATGGCTTGCCCCGTGCCAGAAGTGAGTTGAAAGTTATTCAGTACCAATTGTGTCTCGCCACCCGATTTCGCTGAAAAGGTTACCGACACCAGTAACCCGGTGCCTCTGACCCTGTTTTTATTCCGTACTGCTTCAGTGAGACCTCTAATTTTACCTAACTTATTATTAATCGTGCCTTTCTCAAAAGAGGTTACGCCACCCTCTGATTCAAGAAAATAGCCTTTGCGGACCTCAAGTGCTTCAAGGCGTGTGGGATCAAACGCGATGTCAAACTTCCATTCTGCTAAATCGGTCACATCTTCTGCGTAGATATCAAGCGTAAACGTATCACCTGTAGAGATCTCAACATTTGGAAGGGCATACCCGACATCAGCAAAAGCGAGTGGCGTATATTCCGCATCCGCTTGAAAGCCGAAAAATCCGCTCCAACCCCCTGTCCGATTTTCAACAGCGACCAACACAGTATTTTTCCCCTGTTTTAGGGTGACTGGGAAAGACTCCTTGTAATCGGAGGCACTCCGCCCAACGATCTTCTCGTGAACGAGTTCGCCATTGAGCCAAACCTTTACACTGTCATCACTTCCAACAAACATCTTTGTGTTCTGTTCTTGCGGGCAATTTATGGGGATGAAACCGTAAATGACACGGTTGTTACCGTTCCAGCGGAGGGGCCTCGTCATTGTGGTGATGTTATTATTCCCACGGTTGGAAATTTTGAGAGAAGTCCATACATAGTCCCCAACTGTATTCCCTGGTGAAACACCGGTCGTTGCGATGTGTTGCTCTGTAACACTACCGCCACTGGCTTTTGCCAGCAGGTCGGTGTTTTTGTGAAGACGTTCATCCGGCACCAGCACCCATAACCACGGACCTTCTATTTTCGGACCGCCTTGGGATGGATCCAAGTTGCCATCTTGATTAGGGGGATGTGTGTCGGCCTGCGCTAAAGCGGTGAAAACGCCTTCAAAGAACTCCGTATACTCGGCTTTAGAAGCGTCTACCCACGCAGGAAGAACACCTAACCGTCGCTCCAGTTGCGCCTCATAAAGTGAATCAGGAGAGACGCGGGTTCCGAATCCTTCAAAGTAGGCGTTGCGGGGGAGAGAACCGCCCAACGTTTTGTATCCGATCAGGTTGCCCTGAGTGACCGCAAACCCGTATCCGCCGGGTGTCCACAGATCAAAGGTGCTGCTGTCGGCGACGTTGTTGTTCCAGCGTGTGTATCCATCCAAATGGTGCGGCAAACTCTCTACTCCCCCACCACTTGTATGATGGCTGATGCTGTCGCAATTATCGAACAACGAATGGCGTGCCTGTGCCCCATGTGTATCAGGGCCTCCGACTAATGGACCCCGGACATACCAGGTAACACTTCCAGCAGAGTAATGCGACACAGCTGCACCGTGCCACATACCTCTATCGGTATAATCCTCTAAGAGCGCATTCAAGCAATATGTTGAACCAAATATATTCCCTAAATTATGTCCAAATCTACCATCAACTATATTACTAATAGCAGTCGCACTATAAGAATGACCGATAAAAAAGGAAGCAATCACATTAGAAATCCGACAACGGCGAATCCATGAATGTGCGGTTTCCCATAACCTGATGCCACCACGTCCCCTTTGAACTAAATGCTCATAGACTTCATCAAAACTACCATCAATATGTAAATCTTCAAAACCTATACCTTCCGCTAAATCAACCCAGTGAACAGGCATACCGGGGCTTAGATGCGTTACGAGCGAAGCTTTTAGATGTACCCGGTTTCCTTCAATTCTATCAATCTCATGATATTCTCTAAGTGTAATCCCGTCATGGATTCGAGTATACGACTCGGGTAAATCAGATATGGGTCGTGAGGAATATTTATCATAATCCTCACCCCTCAGATTAAACCCCCTTATTACAATAAATTTGTGGCCTCTAAGTTGAGCAGCGTCCCTTACATCAAAGTACTTTGCACCCCTTGGAAATGAACCATTAACTCTTGTTTTCGTATCCCAATCAAAATCAGCCCCTGGTGTAGCAAACAAGAATTCACTACCTTCCACAAGTTCATTGTCCATTTTAAGAGTTGTTCCGCCGCTGTCGGTACCTTGCGCGCCACTCCCACGAATAATCACATGATGTCCTCTTACAATAAACGGGTCTTTTACGTCATTATCAAGCAAAACATCATATTGTCCTGGTGGGAAAAACACAATACTCCTACCTGAAGAAGCTGCACTTAGTGCTGCTCTGATACCAGCACCGTCAGACTTGCCGTCATCAGGTGTTGCTCCATACTGAGTAACATTATGTACTGTATATCCAAAATCTTCGGGTATCCCTTCCTCGCCGTTTTTATAGCCAGCATAGGAATAATC
>CAZGAW010000064.1:0-4558 GCA_964523645.1 uncultured bacterium
TTGAGAAAAATATCGATGTCGCCGTCATTGTCATAGTCACTGAATGCGGCAGCGCGACTCACTTTTTTCGGAAGTTGTGCCAGTCCAACCTCAGTAGATGTATCGGTGAAATGATGTGTCCCGTCTTGCTTACGTGTGTTGCGGAACATCAAATCCATCTGTGGGTAGGTACTCTCCGAGAAGAGCGAAATATTCTCCTGGAGATGTCCGTTCGCAACGAAGAGGTCGAGGAGACCATCGTTGTTGTAATCTATGAATGCGACTGCCCATTTGAAGTAGGGAAGTGTCACTGCTCCGATTCCTGAGACAAAAGAGACATCGGTAAAGAATGCAGCGTTTTCATTTTGATAGAGAAGTGCTGGCAATCCAGAAGCGTTACTGACAACGAGGTCAAGATAACCATCGTTATTGTAATCACCGAATGCGTTTCCCATCCCACTTCCGGGGAAACCGTTTTCATCGTACCCTGTCCCGGTAAAGTCAGCGGTTTCGGTAAAGGTGCCATCGCCGTTGTTGTGGTAAAAGAGGTCTGCTTCCATATCGTTAGCGATGTGCAGGTCTGGATAACCATCGTTATCGTAATCTCCGACTGCGATAGCGAGACCGAGGGCGCGATGTGAAATCCCCGCAGCTTTGGTGACATCTGTAAAGGTTCCATCGCCGTTGTTGTGATAGAGGATGTCAGGTTCACTTACGAAATGGCTGCCAGCAATTTGATCCGTCGGACTGCAATACGTTCTGATGCCGCGAGTTTCCCACCACTCATTTTCTGCAACAGAAAATTTCATGTAATTAACGACGTATAAGTCAATATACCCATCTAAATCGTAGTCCAAAAAGGCGCAACTGGTTCCCCAACGTTCATCGCCGACACCTGCTTTTTGCGTCACGTCGGTAAAAGTTCCGTCGCCGTTATTGTAATAGAGGCGATTGCGTCCGTAATTGGTCACATAAATTTCAGGATAACCGTCATTATTGACATCGGCAGCTGCACATCCGACACCGTAGCCGGTATCGCCAACGCCTGCACTCTCTGTAATGTCAGTAAAAGTGCCGTTGCCGTTATTTCGGTAGAGTTTATTTTCTGGAAGTGTGGAATGTATTTGCGCGGTTTTTTCGCCGATGGGTGGCGGGATATGTGCAGCGTTTACTACGTAGAGGTCCAAAGCTCCATCAACATCGAAATCGAAAAAGAGTGCACCGGAACCGAGCGTTTCGATGAGATATTTCTCACCGGTTCTGCCATCAACATGCTGAAACGTGATTCCTGCAGTGGCGGTCGCGTCAACGAATTGAACTTCTGCTGAAGTGGATATGCTCAGAATGAAAACGAAGGTGATGTAACAGAGGGCTCTCATTGTTTGTTGGCGTATTCTTCCTGTTTTTCGCGCGCTTGTTGTGCCTCATTTTTCAATCCAAGGGCGGTGCAGACTTCGGAGAGTGTATCCCAATAATTCGCCTCGGTTGGGATGAGACGAACAGCGGTTCGTGCGTGCCTGAGTGCTTTGTCCAAGTCTATATCTGATTCCATATAGCAGACAGCGATATTATTGTGGGCAATCGCAAGTTCCGTATCAATAGCAAGTGCTTTCTGATAAGCTTCAATAGCGAGAGTGATTTTCTCCTGTTTATGGTATGCATGTCCTAAGTTGTAATGTGCTGTGGCTAACGTAGGTGAGAGAGAAATGGCGCGTTTGTAGTTTTTGATCGCGTCCTCAGATCTGCGACGTGCAAGGTAAACAATACCGAGATTGTTATAACCTCTTGCGTCATTGGGATATCTTTTCACCCATGTCTTGGCTTCCTCAAGAAGTGGATCTGTTTGGCGGAGGGCTTTGAAGAACGCCATCGCTGCGGTAGCTTTTTTCTTTTCGCCGCGTTTGATATAAATTTGGGCGAGTTGATAATGGGCTTCCGTGTTATCTATCTGAATTTCAATCGTCTTTTCAATCGCGGTGATTGCGTCATTCAAGCGTCCCTGCCGCACATAGACCTTACCTAATCCCAAAAAAGCACCTGGGTTTCCGTTTGAATTGAAGCGTGTGGCTTGTTTATAGGCGCGGGCGGCCTGTCCGAAATTACCCTGTTTCAAGTAGACCTCACCGAGTCCGGTATAGGCATCTCCCCACTCCGCATCAATAGCAATTGCCCTTTTGAATTCCTCAGCGGCACGCGAGAGATTACCCTGTTTGAGGTAGGCTAACCCTATATTATAGTGCGGTTCGGCTGTCATGGGAGACAATGCAATTGCCTTCTGATAGGCATCAAGTGCGGCCTCGTATTGCTTGAGTTCGGAATATGCGATCCCGAGTCGGTTGTAGAGGATAGGAGAATCTGGATCGAGCGCGACGGCTTTTTTATATTCGGAGATGGCTTTCTCGAATTCTCCGAGTTCGTGGTAGGCAGTGGCACTCTTGTAATACGCTTCGGCAGGTGAAGTGTCGGATAAAGCGGCGTTTATAAAAGCCGGGCTGGTCAACCCGGCCCCTACGAGGATGAGTATGGCGAGATATTTTAGCATACGCTTTCCTTCTGGTGTAAGGGCGGCATCTGAACCGCCCTTATTAAGCGTATTTCTAATCGCGATCAGCCTTAATACTGCCCCAGGTCGTCGCGAGTTTCTCTGCAGGTTCCACAGGCAGAAAATCACCAGTCATAATTTCGCCGATTTCCGCCTCGGTGATAATCCTGTTGAAGACAAATACCTCGTCAATGATACCTGTGAAAAATTCCTCGCCCGGGTGTCGAGCACCGACCATAACAGAGCCGTCAATTTCATCAACAGGTGGCGGTTTAGGTCCACCGCCAGCTTCTTTCCCGTCATTGTAGATGACTATTTTAGATTTAGTATCATGTGTGACTGCCAAGTGCACCCAATCTTCAGGTTGGATGTCGTTGCTAACGGCTTTTTGTGCCCAGGCACCACCGGATGTTGACCAGAAAAAGGTTTTACTGCTGGCATTCTGAAAAATTGATGCCCATTTTAGAGAACCCGCTGTCACCATGTAATTCCAGTCCCGGATTTGGGCTTTCCCGCGTTTAACCCAGAAAGCAATAGAGAATTGTTCTCTCAACTGTAAGGTGTCGTTGATAGGGACCATCACATGCTGTCCCTTTGTTCCGTCGAACTCCAACGCCTTGCCGAACTGTCCATCTACCCATGTCGGATTTTGGATAAGTTCACCATCATGGCCATGTACAGAGCCGTCTGCTGCGTCTCCCCCTTTTCCTTCATCAAAGGAGAGGTATAGAACGAGGGATTTATCATCCAACCCGGCATGTAAATGTGTTGTAAAGGTGAACAGTACGCATACTGCGACAAGTCCGCCTATAAATTTTTTAAATTTGAGCACAGCGAATTCCTCCTTCAATCATACAAAACACGGTATGACTTGCCAAACGACAAATCGGATATTATAGTAAATCCCGCAATTAACGATACACTCACGGGAAGGCGAGGTGTTTTTGATAGGGTGTTTCCTCTAGAAACCTCGCCAGCGGCGGAAGGGCACTGGCGTTTATAGCGTGTGCACTTATTTTCAGGATTTACTATAAGAGAGAAACCTAATTTAAATTTAGACGACTGAGTTATTATTTCACGGGTGTTAGGTGCGATGCAAAGTTAGCAAGCACCACATTTCTTACAAACAGCCGTATCGCATTCACTGGTCGTGAACCCTTTTTCGTGCTTATTGAATTCAAGTTGTAGGAATTGGGGTTTAACATTGAGATCAAGATGATCCCACGGATTAACTTCATGTAGTGGTCGTTGGCGTGTTGCGTAAAAATGTGGGACTAATTCGTGCTTACGGAAAGCTTGGTTCCATGGCACGCCGTGTGCAAGATCAAGGATAACTTTTCCAAGTCGCCGGTCGCCACGTGCGAAGACGGCTTCTTGGTGCGCGAGTCTGGCACTTGCAGACCCGACTTTTATGCTCCCCAGCTGGTTAATTTCGCGTTTCAGAAAATCAAGTTTCCGAGAGATGGTTTTAGGGGGTTCCATCGCTACCCATTGGAAAGGCGTATGTGGTTTAGGCACCATAGGCGAAATAGTAAAACTGATGCGTGCCATTCTGCCTGTCCGTTTTGCGTGTGGCATGAGTATAGTTCGCATCTCTTTCGCCATGTCAACAATAGCCTCGACATCCTCCGGAGTTTCCTGTGGGACACCGATAAGAAAGTATAGACGGAGGTTGAGAATATCACGTTTTAATGCTTCCTCAAAGACATGGTAAAGGCGTTCGCGTGGAATTGCTTTGTTAACGACCTTTTGAAGTTCTTCAGTTGCAACTTCTGGCGCAATCGTAATGGTGCCTTGTTCGCTATCTGCGAGTGCGTCAAGCAGGGGTGCGCGAACGGTTTCGGCACGGAGAGAAGCGCAGGAAATTCGGAATCCACGTTCGACGAGCCCCGTGGCGATTTCGTCGATTTGCGGATGGTCAGAGATAGAGGCACCGACAAGTCCGATTCTGTCTGTAATACCGCGTGCTCGTTCGGCAAGCGCGAGGGTGCTTTCTACGGAGCGACGTCTCGGCCATCGGCGTGCATAATCTGCTAC
>CAZGAW010000064.1:4658-29287 GCA_964523645.1 uncultured bacterium
TTGTAGGAGATGTTAATACCGCCAGCAATGACAAGTGGATCCCATTCTGTTCGTGCTTCGGCAAGCGGTGGAATGTTCGCTAATTCTAAAGTGCGCGGAATGTTCACATAATCTGATTCAAAAGAAACTGAAAACCCAATGATATCAAATTGGTTCAAGGCAGTCTGTGTCTCAAACGAGAAAAGAGCCTTTTTTTGAGAAGTAAGTTTCCGAAGATAAGCAGACTCAGGAATAAAAACACGCTCACAAGCAGTATCCGTTCGATTGTTGAGCGTCGCGTACATAACCTGAACACCGAGGCTTGACATACCGAGGGCATAGGTGCTCGGGTAGACGAGCCCAAATCTGTTGGGTTTTCTGAAGTTGTTATGAGTGCCGTGTTCCTCACTGTGCAAGTGTTGGTAGTGCTGACGTAAATTCACTATTTGCCTCAGGTGTAATAAGGTTTGATTTGAAAGTGGTCTTAAACAAGATGTCCATGGTAAAAAACGTGTTACAAGTGAAAATGAAAAAGCGATACACGCCGTACTGTGTTATGATAACCTAGTACGGCGTTAGTTTGTTAAGGAGTCTCAATCAAATAATCGAGGTTACACTCAAAAATCAGAAGAGATAGGAGTTGGTATAAAGGTAATTCCTATTTGTTGTTTCCGCGTCTTTTTTGAACGCGTAGAAAAGCTGGAATTTCCCAATCTGTTTCACGCTGTTGTGAACCTTGATTTCTTCCGCGGGCAGGTTTTTGCTGCCTACTTTGCGGTGCCTGATCTTCCTCTGTAGCTGGTTCGGGGTTTGCTCTTCGCCCACGGCCCGGAACCCTGGGTCTTTCGGACGATGTTCTGGTGCTACTCTGTCTCGCCCTGCTCGGACTTGGCGGAACCTCTTGTGGTTGTCTTTGGTAGGTATCGGTGTCATCAACCCGATAGGCTTCGCTTTCAGGCGAATCAAAACCTGTTGCGATGACGGTTACAAGGACCTCATCTTCCAGTTCTAATTCACCTTTGTAAACAAGTCCAAAAATAATTTGGGCATCAGGTGCGGTATCCTGAATGACGTTCATAGCATCATCGAGTTCATGCATCATAAAGTCAGGCGGTGCAGTGATATTTACAATCATACCGACGGCTCCAGCGATATTAGTTTGCTCGAGGAGTGGTGAGCTGATGGCTTGTTCTGCGGCGATTTGGGCGCGATTATCACCTGTGGCATGCCCCATACCCATCAGCGCGCTACCTGCATTTCGCATGATGGATTCAACATCGGCAAAGTCAACATTAATTTCGCCTGATTCAGTAACGATATCGGATATGCTTTTAACACCGTGTAAGAGTATCTGATCTCCCATACGAAATGCTTCTCGGATTGGAAGTTTTCTATCCATCGTATCGATGAGTCGTTGGTTTGGTACAACAATTACGGAATCAGCGGCTTCACGAAGTTCATCAAGTCCCGTTTCAGCGGTAGTTGCCCGGCGTTGTCCTTCAAAGTTGAAGGGGCGTGTCACGACACCAATAGTGAGTGCGCCGCGCTCTTTTGCTTGTGAAGCGATAAGTGGCGCTGCACCAGTACCTGTCCCGCCGCCCATACCTGCGGTAATGAAGACCATATTTGCGTTCTCTACAATGGACTGGAGATGTTCTCTGTCTTCTTCTGCGGCTTTTCTGCCAATCTCAGGATTTGCCCCGGAACCTAAACCCTCGGTGGTGTGAACACCAATCTGAATTTGAGTAGCACCGCGGCAGGTCACAAGTGCTTGTTGGTCCGTATTGACGGCATAAAATTCTATACCGGTGAGTCCTGCTTCAATCATACGTTTTACAGCATTTCCACCTGCTCCACCGACTCCAATGACTTTAATTTTGGCGCGTAATGTTTCAAATTCTTCCTGTTCAAATTCTAACATCTTAGATTCTAACATCTTAGATTTCAGTTACTATAACGAAAGACACAGCAACCTAATTCCTCCTATCAATATAGCCTCAATCTCCAGACCGAGGTTCCTTAATAATTTTCATGGATTCGCTTTTTCATGTTAAATTATACGCTATTAAAAAAGTTAAGTCAAACGTTCCACCAAGTTGGCTTAAGTAAGGTTCATCCTATTAAATAATAAAAATTACCCTTAGTATCCGAACCATTCTTTGATGCGTTGCAGAAATGATCCAAAGGCGTTACCACTGTGGCGCGCGCTGTGTTCATGCTCTAATTGCCGCAAAGTCTCGCCGTAAAGTGCAAGTCCTATTCCTGCGGAGTACATTGGATGATTGACTCGGTCGGTCAAACCTTGCAAGCCACGCGGATATCCGATCTGAACGCGCAGCTGGAGCATAGCTTCAGCAAGCTCTTGCAAGCCGTCCATGAGTGCGGTACCACCAGTGAGCACGAGTCCACCCGGGAGCGGGATTTCACCCAATTCATCATCGATTGCGTCCAAAATTTCAGCCATACGGTACTCAATAATTTGGGCAAGTTCAATACGGTCAATGAAGCGGGGTGGCGTTGAATCCCCGGTGACTGGAATAGATCTGACTTCATCGGGGTCAACTAATTCTGTCCAGGCGCAGCCGCGATGGAGTTTGAGTTCCTCCGCTTCTGGGAGGGTGACTTTTAGGTATTGAGCAATGTCGTTAGTAACGTGCTGCCCCCCGACAGGAATTACTGCTGTGTGTTGGATAGAATCCTCTTTGTAAACGATAATTTCAGTTGTTCCATCACCAATATCAACAAGTGCGATGCCGACTTCACGTTCATCTTTTGAGATGGTAGCTTGCGCTGATGCGAGAGGCGCAGCGACCAGCGTTTCAACTATAGGCACCCCTGCTTTTTCGATACTATTGAACAAGTTCTGAATAGCTGTTGTGCCACCTGTAATAATATAGGCGTAGGCTTCAAGGCGTGCTCCTGACATACCGATGGGTTCTCTAATACGACTCTGGGCATCAACGACAAAATTCTGTTGGATTACATGCAGAATTTCCCTATCTGCCGGAATAGAGATTGCCTTCGCTGCCATCATCGCTCGGTCAACATCGTCCTGTGAGATCTCAGTATTTGCTATGGAGACAACGCCATGTGACGTTTGCCCAATAACATGTTCACCGGAAATACCGACACAGACAGCGTCTATTTTCACACCTGCCATCAATTCAGCACTGGAGATGGCTTTTCGGATAGCCTCAGCTGTTTGGTTGATGTCAACGACAACACCCCTGCGGAGTCCTTCAGAGGGCGCGTGACCAACGCCGATGATTCCGATCTTTTGCGTGCCGCCGGACAACGTATTCCCGACAACTACTGAAATTTTGCTTGAGCCGATGTCAAGTCCTGCGATAATATTTTGTTTTGGCATTTAAATGTTTTCACCTCCTTCTTTAGGTATCAATGACAATAAACGGGGGCAGAGCCGGTATTCTATAGGCTAATTACTTTTAGTATGTCCACCTAAATAGAGTGTATCTTGAAACCTTACGTCCAGATACGGTTGTGTTTTACTTGGACTTTCACCAATAAGTTCAAGGATCCGAGTTTTATGCTGTTTTAGAAGTAGAGTGGTGTGATGAAGCCCAGATTCAATCGCGTCTCCAGCGAGCCATACTGGCACGGATAGGGTATGAATTTGCAGCTTGATTTTCTGGGAATTACTTGCGTCAATAACCTTTATTTGTCGCGCAAGCCACGGTTCCTCAAACAGAGCGGTCTTTAGAACTTCTAATCCCAATTTAACCTCATCTTTCTCGACAGCAGTACCAATGCTCGGCAGCTCATTACCTACTACCCGAAGTATTGTCATCTTTTCAAGCCCTTCAGACTTCCATTGATTTGTTTCTTCAACCTCTATATTTTTTAACACATATCCTTCTCTGTCTACCAGAAAAAACGAACTATCACCGTCAGGTAGCTCACTCATAAGGAACGATGATTTACTAAAAGTATTACCGAACCGTAAAAGCGCGAAAGGTTCACGCTCGGTGATTTCAATAGTAAGTGTCCGTTTCATTATATGTTTAACAACATGTGCCTCTTTAATATAGCTCAAATTCTCCTTGAGGTAATTAGATGTTTGTTCTTCAGAATCTGTAACGATATTTTCTAATTTCTCGCCTAGTACATTATAGATTTGTACATCAGTATAGTGCATATTTCCCGAAAGTTCAAGCGAAACGTATTCAGCATTGAAAAAACCGAGCACTATTTTTCCTATAAACGATAAAGTAACTATAACCGCAACAAGAAGAATTGTACGCCGCCACATGTATATCTTGGCGTTTGGGTGTTTCCCGAGTCGCCGTGTTGGCATAGAAGTCTGTCTTGTATATCCATTACGCTTTTTACTGAAGAGCGAAGCCCTTTTCCCTATTTCCCTTGTACTTGTAATGGCGCGATGTTGATTTGAAGTCAATTGAATCCACATCATAATGGTTGTCGGCTGTCAGCCTTCGGCTTTCAGGTACTTATGACAGTAATACTTGTGATGCCTGCCACAAGGTTCACTTTCTGACTGCTGATGGCTATTCTGCCTGAAGTCTGCTTAAGAACTCGTGTCCTACTTTACTGATGTCGCCTGCCCCGAGTGTAATGACAATATCTTCTGGTTGTGTTACTTTCATCAGAACGTCCGGCACTTCATCTGTGTTTGGTACATAGAGAACATGTCGGTGTCCGTGCGCTTGTATTGCTTGTGCCAGTTTTTCAGCCGTGACATTTTCGATAGGTGCTTCGCCGGCACTATAAATTGAGGTTACAATGAGTACATCTGCCTGATAAAAAGAACGAGAGAATTCATCTGCTAAGTCTCTGACCCGTTGGTATCGATGTGGTTGGAAAACGGCGACGATACGACGTTTGTAACCATCACGTGCGCCACTCAATGCTGCTTTCAATTTCGCTGGATTATGGGCGTAATCGTCAATGACAATGATGTTGTTAGTTTCGCCAAGCACTTCAAAGCGGCGGTGAACCCCTTGAAATGATTCAAGGCGCTCTCGGATTTTATCGAACGGAATATCCAGTTCAAGCCCGACGGCTATCGCTGCCAAAGAATTGGAGATATTATGGCGGCCCGGCATTTTAAGGTGGATTTCGCCGTAAAGGTGCCCGTTTTTGCGAACTCGGTAACGAGATGTGGGACCCTCTATAGTAATTCCTTCGGCAACCAGATCGGCTCCCGTTTCAAGCCCATAGGTAATATAACGTTTCTTAACTCGTGGGATGAATTGCTGGACATTCTCCGAATCCAAGCAGAGGACAGCTGCACCATAGAATGGAACCTTATTGATGAATTTAAGAAAAGTTTCACCGATTTCCTCAACACTATTGTAATAATCCAGATGGTCAGCATCAACAGAGGTGACGACCGCAACGGTAGGGTAGAACATTTCAATAGAACCGTATGCCTCGTCCGCTTCGACTACCATAACATCGCCTTCACCACTCCGAGCGTGACTACCACCCATGAGTTTCCCGCCGACGACAATTGTCGGATCAAGATCGGCAAGGACTGTTGCTGTCATAGCGGTTGTTGTTGTTTTTCCGTGCGTGCCGCTAACGGCAACACTGTAGCGCATGCGAGTAATCTCATTCAGCATCTCCGCGCCCCTGACGATCGGGATTTTTTGTGCCTCTGCGGCAAGGAGTTCTGGATTGTCAGGCGGAATAGCGGGAGACATAACAATAACGTCGGCACCATATATATGCGACGCTGCATGTTCGTAATGGATAGTTGCTCCGCGACTGCGCAGGTGCTCGGTAGTGTATGACTTTTGGATATCTGATCCCGTCACGTGAAACCCAATATCTAACAGAATCTCAGTGATGCCACTTAAACCGGCGCCTCCGATACCAATAATATGAATATGTCGTGTTTTTCCAAACATTATGTTTTTTTTATCCCAACTCGAGGTTGGCAAACGCCCCCTAACAGTCGATTTACTATACAGTGAGCGATCCACAATATGGTTAACTAAGTGTAGGAAAGGATCGACTTAGCGATGTCATCACTGGCGTATGGTTTACCGAGTGCTCGACTTGCGCTTACCATCCGTTCATGTGTATTTCTGTCCAGTGTCATATTGATAAGGTTTTTAACCAAAGCGTCTGTTGTGAAGGCACCTTGTTCAAGTACAACGGCGGCTCCTGCTTGGGCGATGGTGTGTGCATTTAAGACCTGGTTATTTCCGGTTTGTGACGGAAGTGGTATGAAAATTGCGGGGATACCACAAGCGGTAACCTCGGCAATAGTCATTCCTCCAGCTCTACACACCATAACATCTGCAATGCTGTAGATTTCTTCAATAGTATCAAAGAAAGGTTTGACGCAATATGAGAATCCTGCACGCGACGGGATTGTCCGATCGTACGCTGCTTGAATTTCCTCTACTTCTACTGCACCCGTTTGGTGAACTATTTGGAGCTGATCCGCGAATTCGACCAGATGTGGTAGCGCATCTACAACCGCTGCGTTGATAGCATGAGCCCCTTGACTTCCACCCATTACAAAGATTGTTTTCCGCTCCGGACACAACCCGAATCTTCTGTAAGTTTCCTCACGCCTTGGGAATGCGGTGATTGCAGGACGAATAGGATTTCCCGTTACTTCTATACGCGTGGTGTGTCGGAATGAATTGTTTTCACGAACGGCTTCCACAGCAAGGTAGGCGACAGCTGCCCATCGTGCCAATATACCGTTTGTTAAGCCAACAGAGGCATTCTGTTCTTGGATAGCAATTGGAATTTTGCACAGAAGACCCGCTAAGAGCACTGGACCTGAAACATATCCTCCTGTTCCTATAACAACATCTGGTTTCAATTCCTTGATATATCGTAATGACTGGATGAGTCCATGAAATGCTTTCCAAATAGCTGGTAACCACTGTAAAGTGACGCGACGCGGAAGACCTGCAACCGAAATAGGCAAAAAACGGAACCCGTGTTGTGGAACGAGCGTTGATTCCAATTTATCCGAACCGCCAATAAACACAATATTGACTGTACCGTCCAAGCGGTGTAGTGCTTGGGCGATCCCAATCGCGGGATAGATATGCCCACCTGTACCGCCGCCTGCGATAACGATTTTTTTCTGTGTTGCCCACTGTTGCAGTGCCGCTAAGCTGCCGTCATCGGTTTCTGATAAATTTTTATCGCAAGGCTTAGAATTTTTTAATTTTTCTTTTGGTTCGATGAGATGCGTCTGTGGTTTCATGTTCTATTCCGTAGAGTTGAAGAGATACCCAAGCAATACCCTTCCGTTTCGTTCCAGGCTTGGTGTTTTGGATTTCCGTTTATTTCCTTAGGCTCATTCTGTGTGTTTACTGCTGCTGCGTGATATATTCAAAAGGATTCCAACGCTTACCAGACTGAGGACGATTGATGAGCCGCCGTAACTAATAAATGGTAAAGTAATTCCTTTTGTTGGCAACAGGCCTGTCACAACACCGATATTGATGAATGCTTGTAAACCGATTAGCGTCGTTATTCCGGTAGCAAGCAAAGAAGCGAATAAATCGTTTGCATATCGGGCGATATGGAGTCCTCGCCATATAAATAACATAAAAATGAACGTCACTGCCACGGCACCGATAAACCCGAATTCCTCTCCCAACACTGCGAAAATAAAATCTGTGTGTGGATAGGGGAGGCGTGATATTTTCTGAAGGCTACTATCGATTCCTAAACCAAGAATTCCACCACTTTCGAGTGCGTCTAACGAGCGTGTTAACTGATAATTTGTCGCATCTGGGGATTTCAACATTGCCAAATAATCCATGAGCCGTTTGAGTTTATATGAATCCCGAATGATGAGCAAACTAAGCACGGCACCACCTACTCCCCCAAGTGCTAACACGTGCCAGATACGCATACCGCCGATAAATAGCACGATGCAAACAGTTACGACAAGTAGGAATGCCGAGCCGAAATCGGGTTGAATGTACACAAGACCGAAGGCGAGTCCTACAATCAAAATATTTGGCAGTACACCGTTGAAAAAACTCTTGACGCGTTCTGGGTTGCGACTTATGAAATTTGCTACGTGCATAACCAGTGCTATTTTCGCAAATTCAACAGGTTGAAAGTTGATAGGCAATCCGATATTGATCCAGCGTTTAAATCTACCGCCTTCTGCACCTTGTACGCTGACACCTAAACTTGGAACGAAAACTAATAATAACCCGACAAAGGAAAGTATCAAAAGAACATTTGCAAATTTCGCATAAAACCTATAGGGTAGATGCGAAGCAACGAACATACCGACTAAACCAATTCCACATGCAATGATGTGTATCTGCAGATAACGGTAACTATAGCCATCATAATGTCTTGAGGAGAGAAGATGGCTTGAACTGTATACCATCAAAACACCTATTGCCAGGAGGCAGAGAGTGAGCGCGATCAATCCTCGATCCATCCGCCCTAATCTTTGCGGCGGGGGGAGGTCTCCTACCTGCTTCTGTTCTGCTGGAACAGAATAGGTGCGCGTGTTCGTCCATTTGAACCCAGATTTTGGTTTGGACTTGCGCTTCCTATTGCTACGGTCAGAGTTTTGGTAATTCTGTACCATCGTGGTGTTCTTACTTCCTTTTAGTGTTGTATTGAGCCTAAAAATCCATATTTATCAATAGTTTTAGTGAGGAGTTAAAGTGCGTCAACTGCTGCTTTAAAATCATCACCTCGTGCCTTATAATCGGAATACATATCAAAACTTGCATTTGCGGGAGAGAGCAGGACGACATCACCGGATGACGCTTGTTTATAGGCAGTCTGCACGGCTTCTGCCATTGTTTCTGCTTTCATTATTTTTGTGACGTTAGCGAGTGTCTTTTCGATATGTTGGGTGTACTCGCCGAGCATTATTACGCCTTTAACCTTGGCTTGCACAATTTCGCGCAAAGAGGTATAATCATTACCCTTGTCGTAACCCCCCATTATCAGTAGAACCTTGTCATCTTCTAATGATTCGAGTGCTGCTTTAACTGCTGCTACGTTTGTCGCTTTTGAATCATTTATGAATCGGATTCCTTTTAAGGTTTTCGCTAACTCAAAAGCGTGGGATAAAGCCGGATGAGACCGATCGAAGTCTTGGAGTGCTGCTCGAATCTCTGTCCCCTTTACACCAAAAATCTGTCCTACAGCAATAGCGGCTAGGACGTTCTGTACATTGTGTGCCCCTGGCAGTGGGATATCCGCGATGTCACATATTTTCTCGCGTGCCCCATTCTGCTGTGTGAAAAGCCCTGACCCCTCTTTAAATGTTCCTATGAACGACGAACGCTCAGGAACACCTTTATCTGTAAAATAGACCGTTTCCGCCGACGTTAATGCTGCGAAGTCTTTGACGGATACATCTGAATCATTGAGAACTATCCAGTCTGTGGCTGTTTGGTTATCAAAGATTTTCTGTTTTGCCTTGCGATAGGCGGACATTGTCCCGTGTCTGTCCAAATGGTCGCGCGAGAAATTAAGAACGACGCTTACCTTTGGATGAAAGGTAACGGTGCCTTCTAACTGAAAACTGCTTGCTTCAACAACGACTATATCTCGGCTTGTGAGGTTTTGAACCTCCGCTGCCAATGGTATACCGATATTACCAGCGACGCGAACGTTTAGGAATCTACCACCCGCTTTTAGTATAGTAGCTGTGAGGAGTGTAGTTGTTGATTTTCCTTTCGTGCCAGTAATAGCAACAATGGTTGCCGGACATACACTCGCGGCAATTTCCAGTTCTGCAAGAATTGGAAGTTTTCTCGCCCGCGCTTCGCGCAGAATCGGGATGTCAGACGGTACCCCCGGGGAAACTACTATGAAGTCCGCATCTGTAATGCATTCCAAAGGATGCCCGCTGAAATATGTTCGATACGGGTTACAGGTGTCCGAAAAACTCTTGTTAGCGGTTTGCGCTTTATCGAGTTTTGAGAATTCATTGAGCGCAGCGATTTCTGCTGACAATGCTTCGCGCGAGCGTGTATCTGTAAGCGTGACAACGGCACCGTGTGAGTACAGCAATTTTGCCGCGGCAATCCCACTCCGATTCAAGCCAAAAACTGTCACCCGTTTTCCTTGTAATTGCAATTTTTTATTAGCCATCAGCCATCGGCAAAGACAGCGTTGACGAGGGTATTTTTTCTGACTGCTGACCGTTGATTGCTGATCACTATTCTCCTTACCGAAGTTTCAATGTACTTAAGGCTATTAAGACTAAAATAAGTCCCACAATCCAAAATCGGATAACAACTTTGGATTCCTTCCACCCTGAGAGCAGGAAGTGATAATGGATCGGGGACATTTTGAACACACGTTTGCCAAATGTACGGAACGACCAGACTTGGATGATGACCGATAATACTTCAGCAACAAAAATGGCACCAACTACCACGAGTAAAAATTCCTGTTTTATAAGCACTGCTACCGTTCCAAGTGTAGCACCGAGTGCCAGCGATCCAGTGTCCCCCATAAAGACTTGCGCCGGATGCCCGTTATACCATAAAAATCCCAAACCCGCGCCGACTAACGCTGCACAGAAAAGTGCTGTAACTTCCCCTGCCACTGGTAGGTGAAAGATATCCAGGTACGCTGCAATCTCATTGTGGCTTGTCATATACCCGACGATGCCTAAGGTTCCCGCCACAAACAGCGTACAGCCGATTGCTAAGCCGTCCATTCCGTCTGTGAGATTAACTGCGTTAGACGCGCCAACGATAACTAAGGTGGCGAAAGGGATAAACAGGAATCCCAAACTCGGTTGGACATCTTTAAAAAAAGGGAGAATTAGGGATGTCCGTGTTGTTGGATCTCCGGCTTCCATAGGACCCCACTGGTAAAGATATCCAGCAATTGCCAATGCGCCTACCGTTTGAAGTCCAATCTTATGCCACCCTCGGAGTCCCAAGGACTGTTGTTTTACCAATTTACTGTAATCATCTAAGAATCCGAGTCCACCGAACCAGAGCGTTGTCAGGATCATCAAATAGATATACGGCTGATCTAAACGCGACCAGAATACGACCGATATCAGAACAGACACGATGATGAGGACGCCTCCCATTGTTGGGACCCCCGCTTTGTTCTGATTTTCAGTGCTTTGTTGAGCTTTTGCGACCTCCTCCTGAATATGTTCTCCGATGCGCAGCTGCTTTAATTTTTGTATCATGAAAGGTCCCAAAGCAAGGGAAATTAGGAGCGCAGTAGCTGTCGCATAAATTGCGCGAAAACTAATATAGCGGAATATATTGAATGGTGAAAAAACCTCAATCAGATTCTCAAAAAAGAGGTGATAAAACATTTCTTCTATAGCTTTCGTACAAATAAGTCTTGTTGCTGTGCCTTCTACTTAGGCCGTTTCTGAGCGTTCGACAGACTTTGGATTGAAGGCATTTTGGTGTCTTGTATAGAAACATTTCCACATGTTACATCTTCTTATTCTGCGCCCCCAAGTTTTCCATCCTTTTTCAACTTGGTAAGACTGGCACCAGCTTGACTTAGGAGGTTCGTTGTATATGTATAGGTTAACGCATTTTTCTCTGCGTGTGCCGCGAATGCCAATTCGATAAGTTCCGATACAAGTTGCGGGAACTCAATGCCTTGATGTGTCCACAAGTAGTAACTATATGATCCGGGAATGGTATTAATTTCATTCACATAAACATTTTCGTCTGTATCTACGAGAAAATCAATACGTGCTACGCCAGCACAATCTAAAACCCGAAAAGTATGTATCGCAAGATGTTGTATATGTAACGTCAATTTTTCTGAAATGGGTGCAGGAATTTTCCTATTTGCACCTGCCATTCCTGAAGATTCCTCATTTTGATGAATGTATTTATCATCAAAGCTAAGAAAGTTTGCTTGCGTCACAGGTTGCTCACACACAGAGGCAGTTGGGGTGTCTGTACCCATCACAGCACAGTTGATTTCGAGAGGATTCTCAACCGCTTTTTCAACGAGAATCCTACGCGAGTAATGACTGGCAACTGCTGCAGCAGCACAAAGTTCATCTCGGTTTTTGACATGGCTGACCCCGATACTTGAGCCACTCATTGCGGGTTTAACAAACGACGGGTAAGAAAGCGTTGCTTCCACCTCTTCAAGGATCTCATCACGCCGTATCTCCCAATCGTGATGTGTCCAAGACAAATATGGAAGTATCGGGAGCTCATTTTCGTTGAGAATCGCCTTCATCATGATTTTATCCAGGCCGACAGCGGAACCAACAACTCGGGCACCTACGTAAGGCAGATTCATAAGTTCAAGTAACCCTTGAAGCGTTCCATCTTCACCATGCATACCGTGTATTGATGGAAAGACGACATCTACCGGAAGGACAGCTCTTTTCTGAACGTTTTGACCGAGCCAATGTTTAGCGGTGGTAACAAATTGTGGATTCGGATGAAATTCAACTGTGACTTTGTCGAAATCGGATGGATGTGGCAGGTTTCCGTCAGTAAAGATGGACAAATCGCGAAGCGCATCGCCGGTTAACCATTCGCCATTCTTTGTGACATAAATAGGAATGACGCGGTGATTTTCTTGTAAAGCGAGGCAGACCTGGTGTGCGGTTACGATTGAGACTTCGTGTTCAGGTGTGCATCCGCCAAATATAAGGGCTACATTGTGTTTTGACATTTTTTATTCGTTGTTAGTTGTCAGTCGTCAGTTGTCGGTTAAGAGCTATTTTTAACAATCTACCCCAACTTGGCGTACTCCAAGAAGTAGCGAGTTGTTGCCGCAAAGTCTCTTAACTGAAACTGATGGTCTGGATTACGAAGCAACTCTTTCCTCATTGTAATTGTCGGGAAGGTCGTTCTCAAAAAGAACGACATCACCGGCTTTTACCTGTGTTGCTAAATGTTGTTTGACTTCTTCGAGGTTAAGTGCGACAATGATTTGTTGCGTCGGATATTGGGCGGCTTTCAAACCGTCTAATATCGGGGTAGTCCGCCTGGGGCCCACTAAAATAACTAAATCACAGACATCAGCTGCATGTTCTCCGAGACGCTTATTTTCTTCGTATTCCCTTTCACCGAGTTCCACCATACCCGGTGTCACTAACACTTTTTTGCCGCCTTGGATTTCAGTGAGGACTTCAAGTGCTGCTTTCGCGCCGACAGGGTTTGAATTGAAACTGTCGTCAATGATAGTTACGTTGCCTTCATTGGCGGTTAATTGCAAGCGATGTGGAATAGGTTCAACGTTAGCGATTGCTACCCGAATTTCCTCGAGCGTCATCCCACATTCTATTGCAACTGCTGTTGCAGCGAGGATGTTGGATACGTTATGTTTACCCAAAAGTTGTGTCCGAATTTCTGCTTTAGCGGTTTCTGCTGTACCAACAGATGTGTGTATTGTGAAAGCGAGCCCTTCATCTGTATGTTGAATGTTCGTGGCACTTAACTCGGCACGCTCAGAAGCCGAGACGACTGGAGATGCTTCCGTCGCGTAACGACGTACTGGATTTCCATCTTGTTCCCGTTTGTCAGCAAGCCCTGCGCAGATTTCATTGTCGCAATTGAAGACCGCAAGCCCGCCCGGTGGAAGTGACTCAATCAGCTCATATTTCGTTTTGGCGATATTCTCTATGCTTTTGAATCGTTCTAAGTGTTGGGGTCCAACAGCTGTGAGAATACCAATCTGAGGGAATGCTAAGTTACACAATTCCCGGATATCGCCGCGCTTGTAAGCCCCCATTTCAACGATGAATATCTCGTGTTCGGTGGTAAGTTCTCCACGAATGACCTTACAGATACCCATGGGTGTATTGTAACTATCGGGGGTCATCAAAGTGTTAAATTTCTGGGACAAAATCTGATGTAGAATATATTTAGTACTCGTCTTGCCGTAACTTCCTGTAATCCCAATAACTTTGGGTTGGAACGTCTTGATTCGCTTTCTCGCTGAAAGGAGGTATGCCCCATTTATGGTGCGTTCCAACGGATAGATGAGGAGGTTCGCAACGGTTAAATTAATAACGGTTACTTCGCTGAAGAGGAAGATTGCGATTCGCCACGGACTCGTCTTTGTTATTAGCACAAGTGTTGTCGCGAGACAAACGAGCAAACAGATTGAAAGACCAAACACGCGTTTGGCGCGTGCCGTGTAAACGAGTGGTTTCTTTTCCTCGACCTTTTTCGCTTGCGTGCTCATATAGACTTGGAATCCGCCCCAAACCAAGCACAGCGCGGGAAATAGCCATGTATTGTGATATTGTGGGTAGAACGCCGTCAGGATTAGAAGTCCACCGATGAGGAGAACCTCTTTGACTTCAAAACAGTTCCTCAGATGTTGGCGCATCCACTTCAGGTACCGACCGGTCTTATAGCCATCGAGTTGCAGTATGTGAAGTCCACGCGTTGTTCGGACGACAGCTCTTATGAGACAGGTTAGTGTCACAAAATAGAAAAATACAGTACTCATCGTTTCCAATTTTCTAATTTTCCTTCAAAAGAAAGTTATTGAGTGTTCTGCAGTTTGAAAGTTCATTTTTCATTTAAGGTTACCACTTCACATCTTTACAGACTTTAGGCATTTTCTATCGGTATTATATCTGTCAACAACCCGACACGTTTGAGATTTGCAGAAAACTTGCGACGATTCGACAAAACTGCGGAAACCTGTCAAGGTACGAAAAATGCCCTGCTTCTTTTAGGACAACCAACCCTGCGTCAGGTATTTCCTTCTCCATGATTTGTCCGAAAGACACGGGTGTATCCTGATCGTCCTCACCCCAGATTAGCAGTGTTGAGGCAGTTATCCGAGGCAGGAGCGACCGTAGGTCTTGATTCACGACTTTGACAAGCGTCGCGCGCATATCTCCAGCATCCTGATAGTCTTTGGAACCGGCACGTGCGGACATTGCGTCAGCAACGAGAACACCATATTTTCCGAATCGACGGAGCGATTTACCGATTTTTGCCATACCCACGCGAAGATAGTATTTTACGGTTCGATGGGGTTTGATTCCAGCACTATCAACTAAGATAAGTTTATCGACTTTTTCAGGATATTCCGCTGAGACGATAATTGAAATTCTACCGCCAAAGGAGTGGCCGATGAAATGTGCCTTCGGAATGTCAAATTTTTCCAAAAACGCTATAATAAACTGGGCGTAGTCGGATGTGTTCCAGGCTGTAGGTGGTATCTGACTCTTACCGAATCCTGGCAAATCAAGCGCGTAAACTTTGTGGGATTGTGCTAACCAATCAAAAACCGGTTGAAAACTTGCAGCTTCGCCACCCCAGCCATGCAGGAGGATCACCACGTTGCCCTCTCCAGCAACCCGATATGAGATGTTGAGATTTTTAATTTCCGCGCTTAGCATCTATAAACATTTCACGATGGACAGACGAGTTACAAACCTTGTCTACCGACGTAGGTACGTTTTCGCGTTTACAGGACTATTGGCAGGATTCCAAAATATCTGAAGCGACAACCCTATCATCAAAGGGAAATCTTTTGCCATTAATCTCCTGATAATCTTCGTGTCCTTTACCCGCGATGACAACTACATCTCCGGATTTTGCTGAGGTAATTGCGTGATGAATAGCGTCCCGTCTCTCTGAAATACACACATAATTGGTATCATGTGGTAAATTTGACACAATCTGCGCGATGATTTTATCTGGGTTTTCAGTGCGTGGATTATCGGAAGTGATTACGCTATAATCCGCAATTTGGGCAGAGATGTTCCCCATCCTGGGACGTTTTCCGTTATCTCTATCACCGCCGCATCCGAAAACACAAATCAAATTGCGTTGAGCGACGCGCTTCGCAGCAGTCAACACATTTTCTAAGCCATCGGGTGTATGTGCGTAATCAACGATGACCGAGAAATCCTGTCCTTGATCTATCAACTCAAACCGTCCGGGAACTACAGTAGTGGCAAGACCGTCCTGGATTGCTGGTGTAGGGCAATCGTAACGAAGCCCAACAGCAATGGCAGCAAGCGCATTGTAAAGGTTGTATTCTCCGAGTAATCGTAACTTAACGGGAATTCGCCCGTTCGGTGTGACAGCTGTAAATATCAAGCGATTGTGAGAAAAATTAATATCTTCGGCATAAAGAGCTGCTTTTTTATCAAGTCCGTACGTCAAAAGTCGGGAACCCAAGGAGGCATGGGCGATGTGCTCCGCTACGGGTGAGTCGTTGTTCAAGATCGCAACGCCTTTTTCGTCGAGTTGCTCGAACAACATCAGTTTCGCCTTTAAATATGCTTCCATTGTTTGGTGGTAGTCAAGATGGTCCTGCGTGAAATTGGTAAAGACAGCGGTATCAAAAGTAAGCCCTGCGAGTCGCTGCATTGCTAACCCTTGGGAGGAGGTTTCCATCGTAACGTATTCTACGTTGCCTTCAGTAAACTGCTTGAAAAGAGCATGGAGTGCGAAGGCGTCGGGGGTTGTGAGGGAGGTAGAGAGTGTTTCTTCTTCGTTTTGAGCGTTGGTGTATTGGTGTCCAACTGTTCCAATGAGTGCGGTTCTCTGCCCACTTGCCTTGAGTATTGCCTGTATGAGATGTGCTGTTGACGTTTTACCGTTGGTGCCTGTAATGCCGATGATTTTGAGACGTTTTGCAGGGTTTCCGTGCCAATTGGCGGCGATCAAAGACATTGCGCGGCGTCCACAAGGAACTTTCACATAGTTAATCGATTTCTCTTGGGTCTCAATGGCTGTTAGCGGTTTCTCACCAATGACGGCTGCTGCTCCTTTTTGAAGCGCATCTGGAATGAAGTTGTGACTATCCACGCTGATGCCTTGATAACAGACAAAAACATTACCGGCTTGGACTTCCCGATTGTCGCTGGCGACACCCGTGATATTGATATCCAGCGATCCAGAACTTGCAGTAATGTTAAGTCCGTGGAGCAGTTCATGAAGTTTCACAGCCCCTCTCCTTTCACGGTAAGGCGTTGTGATTGTTTTGTTATAACAGATGAGTATTCTGGTGTTTTTTGAAGTTCGGGTCCGAAGAACTCGGTTTGTTTCAAGTATTGCATTGTTTGGGCGGCGACTGTCTGAAAAAGAGGGCCAGCGATTTGCCCGCTAAAACGTGCCCCTTTCGGTTCATCAAGCATGACAATTATTGATACCATAGGATTTTCTGCGGGTAGAAATCCCATAAAAGACATGACCTCTTTTCCTGCGTAGCCCCTGCCGTTTTCTTCAGCCTTTTGGGCTGTTCCTGTTTTTCCTGCCACTTGATACCCTTCAACGCGTGCCCTACGACCGCTACCGCCTTCAACTACGCCAACAAGTATTTCTGCCATCTGTTTTGCAACTATCGGGGAAATTACCTGTCGGACTTCAATAGGATATTTCTTTTCAATCACCTTTCCACTATTATCCCGAATTTCTCGCGTAATATATGGGCGAAGGAGTTTACCACCATTGGCAATAACATTTAACGCGCTCACCATCTGAAGCGGGGTTACCATAATCCCTTGTCCAAAAGGTACAGAGCCAAGAGAATGCGTATCCCAGTGCTTTACAGCATAAAGACTTCCGCTATGCTCATAAGGTAGATCTACACCGGTGGCTTTCCCAAAGCCGTACTTTTTAATGTAATTACTAAAGTTTACATGCCCGAGTTCTTTCACAACTTTAATCATCCCGATATTGCTGGATTTGTGAAGGACTTGTTCTAATGTGAGCCACCCTTTTCCTGAAACGTCGCTGATAATTCTACCATTTGAGAGTCGGTACCGTCCATTTTCACAAAAAACCATTGACTCAGCATTCATAATACCTTCGTTCAGAACAGCGGAGGATGCGACAATTTTAAAAATAGAACCGGGTTCATAGGCAAACCAAACACCGAGATTCCTTTTTCCTTCTTCACTCCCGATCGCGTAATGATTCAAATCGTACGACGGGTAACTTGCGAGTGCCAATACCTCTGCCGTTTTTGATGCCAAGACGATGACTGTGCCCCGCGGGGCGTTCCATTTTCGGCAAGCGATTGCTAATTCCTTCTCGGCGACGTACTGAATATATTCATCAAGTGTCAGGGCGACGCTATACCCGTAATCGTCAGTAGAGTCAACATTGGTTAGCAAATTTATCGGTTCGTTGAGGGCTGCCTCTGCTCGCTGTGCCGCTTGTCGCTGTCTCGCACTCAAAAGATAATTGTTGTACTGATATTCGATTCCTTCACCCATGTTTTGATCATTTATATGCCCGATGACTTGAGCAGCAAGTTTCCCTTTGGGATAAGTACGTTGCTGTTCGACCTCATGCTTTATGCCACGGATATCTTTTTCGATGGCTCGAATCTCATCAAGCAACCCATAATCTATATCTTTTTTGAGCCATACAAACCGTTTATCCTTGCGGCGAAGTTGGGTTAGTATTTCAGATTCGGGAACACCTAAGACTGGGGCAAGTCTCCGCGCGGCCTCACTCGGATCGGTCTTCATATACTTCGGATCGGCATAAACAGAGATACTGTGTCGACTTAAGGCTAAAACATTTCCGTGCCTGTCCAGAATTTTACCGCGTTTTATCGCTGCTGTGCGCGGAGAACTCCAGGGATGTTCAGTTGGCCCTTGGCGCGCGACATCGCTGGAGATCTGTACTTTGAACAGTTTACCAACCAATAACAGGAATCCCACCTGCAGTATAATCAGTACAAAAACAAGTCGGCGGATGGATAAATGCGAATTATTTTTCATATCATACCTATCAAATTAATGTAAATTTGAGTGCTTTCCAACAGAGCGAAAAAGGGCATCTGGAACCCTAAAGCATGAAACTATTTGTCCCAAATTACTTGCGAGGCTTCGGTGGGCTCAACCATTCCGAGTTCAGTCGCAATTTGCCGAATCCTTTGCACACCAGTTAAGGTTGATTCCTTCAATTCAAGTCGATGAATTTCGTCTTGAACTTGACGCTTTTTTCTCTCATAGGTGGGCTGCCGTTGTAAAGCGACCTTCTTGGCGTAAGACGAGAACCAGATACTGCCAGCGAAGGTGCAGAAAGACAACACCAAAACAACATAGGCTAATGGAAATCTCTTTTTCGGTTTTGGTTCTTCTATATTCGTAGTACGTGTTGAATGATTATGTAGTGTTTGCATTTATCCAATTTTCAAACGGTGTTGGGGGACGAAGTTTCTATAGTTCAGCCCTATGCCCCTTTACAATTTCTCCGTGCACATTTATTTTTTTCACAAGGGTTCTCTCTTTTGTAAACGTTGAATGACATGTTTAAGATACATTTTTTTCCTGCATAGCATGGAAAATAGAGACCCCTTATCCTACAATTTACGTGCGACGCGCAGCTTGGCACTCCTCGCTCGCGGATTGTATTGAACTTCAACAGCATCCGGTGATATAGGACGCTTTGTGAGAATTTCCATAGATGCAGTATGGTCACAAATACAGATGGGTGTTTTAGGTGGACAAATGCATGCCCGGGCACATGTCTGAAAATGGCGTTTGACGATTCTATCTTCAAGTGAATGAAACGTGATTACACACAGACAACCGCCCGGTTTCAGGAGCGATATTGCAACATCTAAACTTATCTCAAGATTTTCCAGTTCGGTGTTAACATGAATGCGCAGTGCCTGAAATACGCGAGTCGCAGGATGAATTTTGGATCTGCTGTTTGGAATGGCTTGCTTCACAATCTCTGCGAATTGCGTTGTTGTCGTTATCGGTGTTTCTTGGCGTTCCTGAATAATCCGATGGGCAATCCGTTTCGCGAATCGCTCTTCACCATACCGTCTGAAAATATCGACAAGGACCTCTATTGGACTGTCGTTGACGACCTGCATCGCTGTAGGAACCGATTCTTGCTCGTTATTTAACGCCTGCCGCGGATTCATGCGCATATCCAGCGGACCCGTATGGTTAAAACTAAAACCACGATGTGGTGTATCTAACTGCAAGGATGACACACCTAAGTCAAGCAGGATACCGTCTACAGCAGAAACCGAGTGTTTTTCCAAGAGGACATCCATCTCAGCAAAATTGCCGTTAATAAGAGAATAACGCTTCCCGAAGACATGTAACCTACTGTTCGCGACGGTGAGAGCCTCAGCATCTAAATCAATTCCAATCACACGCCCGTTTGGTGCGGACGTTTCTAAAATCGCAGCACTATGCCCTCCTAATCCCACAGTGCCATCTATGTAAACACCATCTGGTTTCGGTTTGAGAAAGTTGATTACTTTATCACATAAAACGGGTATGTGGTGTGTGCCCATAACCTTTTCCAACATGACCTTACATTAAATAATAGCTAAGCAAGAAACGTGCCAATTTATTTTTATAGTCTGGCTCTTCAAGCATCTATCCGATTTCGATAGATAGCTGCCACGAGTTCCATCGTCTTGACTGCGTCTGCGAAGCAAGTTAAGGGCTGTTGGTTCTGCTGAATGCAGTCAACAAAATGTCGACTTTCTCCGTAAAACCCGTAAGCTCTGTGTGTGGCATCCGATTCCGCCGCTTCCTCAGAGGTGATTTCCGTTGTGCCTTGGGGGGTATGCAGGATCGCGCGTCCACCGGCATCTGGATTGATGTACGCGGAGATCTCACGCGCATGCATCTCAAATATATGAATACGTCCTCCAACTGCCCAATTGGTACAAAGGTAGCCTGAAGCACCACTGGTGAACTTAACCAGCGCGTTGAAGCTGTTTTCGCGATCGGAGTAGAAACGATTAATGTCGCTTGCGACGGCTTTCACTTCACCCCCACCAAGCCATCTGAGTGCATCCACCGCGTGAATTGCATCGCAGGTCAAAACGTCTATGACACCATCATAGTAGAGAGCGTTCGGTGTGTTCTTATGGAAGGTCGACATGCATTGGATAATTGGACCTTGCTTTTCGACTATCGACTTAACTTTTTGCAAGAGTGGGATAAAGCGCCGATTAAAACCTACCATCGTCTTACAATTGTTCTTCTCCGCAGCGAGTGCCATCTCCTTCGTTTGATGAAGTGTAACACCGGGCGGTTTCTCAATAAAAACGTGGTGCCCCTCCGAGAGACAATGGATAGCGAGCGGAAACAGATGTTGTGGTGGCATCAAGATATACACAGCATCTGGACTCGTTTTCTCAAGCATCTGTTTATAATCAGTGAACGTTTCCTCAATCTCAAAGCGTTCTGCTGTCGCCTGAAGTTTTGAAGGGATTACATCACACAATCCAACAAGATTCACATCTTCGCACTCTCTGAGCGACGGATAATGGACACCGTTTGCCATCCCGCCTGCACCGATTAGCGCAATATTGACTTTCTTCATCTGGAGTTCTCCTAACGCAGATCTATTCAGTTTTTGATTTTTTGTTGATTCTATGGGATCCGTCGCGAGTTGGAGCTCGTTCCTATACAGATGGATTGGGAATCGGAGTTCCTCCTATAGGAAACGGAATAACCCTATTCCTTACAAATCTTTCCTTGCATATTATAGGAGGGAGTGTTAAAATGCAACAAACTTCTAAATATTAATCCTATTTGCTAATTTGCACAAACGAAAACACAATGAATACTGATCCTATTAAACTTGAACTTTACAAGAATATGCTAACCTCGGTTGCGGAGGAGATGGGTGTAACGCTACAACGCACAGCGTTTTCACCGAATATCAAGGAACGACTTGATTTCTCATGTGCGGTGTTTGATGGCACGGGTGAGATGGTTGCTCAAGCCGCGCATATTCCTGTGCATCTCGGTTCCATGCCGCTTTCGGTTCTTGCTGCGATTGACGCTATGGAAATGATGCCCGGTGATATGATTGCGCTTAATGATCCATATCGTGGCGGCACGCATCTACCGGATATTACGCTTGTCGCGCCTGTTTTTTCAAATGAAAATGGGGACGCGGTGAAAAGTCGTCCCGTTTTCTTTGTCGCAAATCGCGCACACCACGCTGATGTCGGCGGGATGACCCCAGGCTCGATGCCAATTGCAACGAGTGTAATTCAGGAAGGTCTCCGAATTCCACCTGTTAAACTCATCCGAGGTGGAGCATTGGACACTGACCTTTGGGAATTAATTCTCGCGAATGTCCGTACGCCGGAGGAGCGCCGTGGCGATATGGAAGCACAGCTCGCTGCGAATCGAGTCGGTGAACGCCGATTGCGGGAGATGATGGGTAAGTATGGTACAACGGAGATTACAGCGTACATGCAAGAACTCTGCGCGTATGCAAGCCGAATGGTCAGGGCACGGCTTCAGGAAATTCCAGATGGACGCTACACATACACCGATGTGCTTGATAACGATGGCATTACCGATGAACCTATTGAGATACGGGTCGCTATTGAGATCGAAAATGATACGGCTTTCGTTGACTTTACTGGCACAGCTAAGCAGGTCCGGGGTTCGGTTAACGCGATTTACGCGATTACGCTTTCCGCTGTTTTTTATGCGTTTCGATGTATTGCTGGATCGGATGTTCCTGCCAATGCTGGGTGTTTAGAACCCATCCAAGTCGTTGCACCAGAGGGGACTGTTGTGAATGCCAAGTTTCCAGCAGCAGTTGCAGGCGGGAATGTAGAAACATCGCAGCGCATTGTTGATGTCCTACTCGGGGCATTGGCACAAGCCTGTCCTGATCAGATTCCGGCTGCGAGTTCTGGCACCATGAATAATCTCACAATAGGGGGTTATGATACTTCGCGCGGAAAGGACTTTACTTACTATGAAACGATTGCGGGTGGGATGGGTGCGCGCCCGAACCGAGACGGTATTGATGCCATTCATACGCACATGACGAATACGATGAACACACCCATCGAGGCAATCGAAACGAACTATCCGATGCAGGTAGCAACGTATGCGATTCGACGCGGTACGGGCGGTGCGGGGAAATTCCGAGGCGGTGATGGTGTTGTCCGCGCCCTGCGACTGCTTACGGACGCTGAAGTTACTATCCTCTCAGAACGTCGAACACGAGGTCCCTACGGCTTACAAGGTGGGGAACCCGGAGAACCGGGGCGAAACGCGCTAATTTCTGATGGAGAAGCGTGTCCGTTAGCAGGCAAAGTGTCCACTTCTGTGTCCAAAGATGATGTGATTCGCATAGAGACGCCCGGAGGTGGCGGATTTTCGTCTTAACAACAGGGTCGAGAATCGGGATTTCCTCCTACCGATAGCAGACGATTATTTTTCTAAGGAATCAACGCTAAATTGACACCTATGGGGAGGCGAGGTTTCAAACCGCGCCATCGAGACTGTCCCTCCGTGTGAATATATTTACCAAATCCACTATAAATAACCCAAGTTGCTACTTACAGGATTTTGGGAAACCTGCAGTCATCTTTTTTCGTCAAAATGGTTGATGATCCCTGCAGTTTTGTCGCGTAAACTTTCAGTTTGCGCCTTTCTCCGCACAATCTAAAAGATTTGCGGCGTACTCGCCCAGATGCGACGTGCATCATGCTACAAAGATGGCAACTTAAGGTTAGAAAAAAATAATTTGCATTTTTAAATTAAATATGTTATCATATATAACCTAAATAGAATTAGTTAGATATATGAGAAGGTTGGCTCACACCTCCTAAAGTATCAGTGGAGCGAAAGGCGCATATAAAAGAGGATTTCAAGGCTATGAATATTGTCTGTACAGGAATTAGTTGTTCGGGTCGTAGAGAATTAATGGAAAATTTTGAGACCTTTTGTAGGCAAGCGGGATTGAACATTGGTTTCTTCAACGTTGGTGATTTTATTCACTGCCTTGCAGCGAAATCTGGTGTTCATTTCACAGAAAAAGTTCTTGATTCGGACCCTGTGGTTCTATCATTGGCACGACGCAATGCTTTCTATGAAATTGCGCGACGCGCCGAAGCCTATGAGCACGCTATCATTGGACTGCATACCTGCTTTAGGTGGCGCGGTACCCTCATAGAGGGGTTTTCTTTTGAAGATATTGAAATTCTACCACCTGATCTCTTTATCAACGTCGTCGACAATATCACCGATATATCGGCACGGATGGAAGAAACGATACAATGGGCGGGAATGGGAAAAGCGACCCTTAATGTCTGGCTGGACGAAGAGGAATTACTGACGAGACAACTCGCAAATTTCTCAAAAAAGCGACATTATACCATTGTTAGGCAACAGGAATTTGGTGATTTTTATGAGTTGCTCTTTTCTCCCAAACCGAAATTTTATCTTAGTTATCCGATTGTGATGTTAGAAGAAACCCCGGGGGAGATTCAGAAAATCCGTGAACTTGGCGAAAAGCTGCGACATTCTTTTATTATCTTTGATCCCCTCTCAATCCAAGATATGGAACTGATAGCCTCAGCGGAGGATAGGGTTCAAGATAAACAGAGTATGCCAACTACTATAGGTGAAATGGATGAGTACGTGGACGTAGTTGAACAGATTAAAACACGGACGATTTCGCGGGACTACCAGTTTATTCACCAAAGTGATTTTATGGTTGTCATCTATCCTACAGACAAGTTGTCACCGGGTGTTCTCAGTGAGATGAATTACGCTGCCCACCATAATAAGCCAGTGTATGCACTTTATACCGGAGCGAGAAGTATTTTCTTTGAAAAATTATGTGAGCGCATCTTTGACACATTTGAGGAGTTGGTGGACTTCCTGAATGCAACCTACCAAGCATCAGAAAAAGCTTGAGTTGAGAATAAGCCGGATTCTGTATGTGATGATCATTCATCTGGGATGG
>CAZGAW010000065.1:0-29228 GCA_964523645.1 uncultured bacterium
TCTATCGAATCGAGCAATTGCTGGTTTTGCACGACAACGACAGAATCAGCATTCTCTTGAATTTCCCGTAGCGAACGTTTCGCTTGTTCGGCGCGACGTTGACCTTCAAAATTGAACGGCAGTGCCACAATGCCTACGGCTAAAGCACCTTGCTCTCGAGCAAGTGATGCAATCACGGGTGCTGCTCCTGCCCCTGTTCCGCCACCCATACCGGCTATAACAAAGACAATATTGGTGTCCGCAACGATGGCGTTGAGCATTTCCGTGTCCTCTTCAGCGGCTCTTCTACCTATCTCCGGGTTCGCGCCACACCCAAGCCCTTGAGTGGTGTTAGCACCGATCTGCACCGGTGTTGCTTCACGGTGCTTGTCGAGTGCTTGGGAGTCTGTATTCACGGCATAAAATTCAAGGTCCGTCAAACCGTCTTCAATCATTCGTTTAACGGCGTTGCCGCCTGCGCCACCGACACCAATAACCTTGATTCTGGTTCGGATGGATTTGGATTCTTCCCGTTTGGATGACATGGTTCCCCCTCTTTCAGGTTCGACACCGAACTCCTTCCTCAGGAGTTCACGTGTCTGTCTTAATTTCGTCTTGATTGTGCCTATCGCCAATCCGAGTTCAGCGTGAATCTCGTTGATACTCCACAATTCCAGATAATATAATACCGCAACGCGGCGCACTTTATCCGGAAGGTGATGCACGGCTTCCCTTATAGCGTTGTAGCGTTCTGTTTCCCTGAAACGTGCGACTGCATCTTGGTCGATACGCTCCGTCAGATCCGCATCACTATAAGGAATGTTGTTTCCCGAACGACCGGCAGCAGCGTAGTACCGCTTGCAAGCGTTGTAAGCAATGCGATGCACCCATCCACCAAAACTCTCAACATTCCGCAGTCCGCTGATATTTTCCCAGACGGCTCTCCAGACATCCATAAGGATTTCCTCGGCATCGCGGGGTTGTCTCGAATTTGCGGTAATCACTTTCCAAATGCGTCGACTATAACGCGACATCAGTTCCGTAAATGCCAACTCATCACCGGCTTGTGCAAACCGAATGAGTTCCTCATCCGTTAGATCCGTGTACGTTGATAGATCGTATCGCATAAACATTTCCCAATTAGATTTTAACTTAAAGAGTAGACTTTTTCGGGGGGCGGTTTAAAAAAGTAAAATTACCTGATTTTTCGCTACGCCTCTTGCTGTAACTTACACCTCTGAACGGAGGAAGACAAGGAATGCGCCTGAAAGAAATACACCGAGCAGTAAAACAAGCAACAGTATATCCATTATAGCCGAGTTGAGTGTATCCTGAAAAGTTAACTTATCCTCAAATACTGGGATAGCCTCCGGTGAGACGGGCTTTTCCGACATGCCTTTTCGGACACCGACGAAGTGAAGGCTTTCTGGATCTGCTCTATCCATTTCACCGATAAAGTCTCGGAACTGTTGGATATAAAGGTGGCAGCGTTCTAAGAATTGCAAATGACGATTAAAGCCTGTGCCTGCCATGGATTCAAGGGCGTACTGAACAATCGCCGCGGGAGAACACCGGGTTATCCGTCTTGCGTGCAGGACTTGATCGCTTTGTGCAGCGAGATGTTGGCGGCTAAACCGTTCACGAATCTCCATATCTTTGTTGACGAGTTCCTGTTGAATTTCCAATTCCGAAGGGTCTACCCCTGTAGCTTCTTCCGGCGTAGTCTTCACCGAGTGACGGCGTTCCCTTAAAACTTGTCTTTTATTTTGGAAATCGCTATGAACTTGGTCGGTGGCAGCCCGCATTGTCAGCTGAAATTGATGGTGCGTTTGGACGGGAGGCGTCCATTTTGTCGAGAGGGTGCCGAGGGTGGATGGTGCAAACACCACAACGGTCACCCAAATGAGCAACAGCACAACGAGGCTTAACCGGCTTTCCCGTGTCATCGCGGAGACGATAAGTCCAACTGCGATGAAGATACCCGCGTAGCAAGAAGCAACCAGAACGATAATCCCGATACGTCCCCAATCTACTGAGGCGAGCTCCGTCCAACTCTCGGTGGAAATGATAGCGAGATTGAACAACACGGCAAAATAGAAAGCAATGAGGACTGCAATCAGCGAGCCAAAGAATTTACCCACTAACAGGGCAGGACGCGAGATGGAATTCGCAAGACACAACCGCAGTGTCCCGCGTTCGCGTTCCCCAGAAAGCGCGTCAAAAGTGAACAGGAGCGGAATGAAAGAGAGTAGATAGGTAATAATAAAGACCCAATCGATCACTGTAGCCTTCGGGCGAAGATTGCTGAGTGCCTCCATATTCAGACGTGGAACACCCATCGACCAAATGTAGGAAAGTCCGTAGAGTCTCCAGAAACCACCACTCACGCTTTCGTCCGGTAGAAGCGCATCGCCGCCATCGGCAATGAAGGCGAGTGATGAGGGACGTTTGTGAAGTTTACCGGGCCCCTTTTGGAGCAGTTCATACAGGTGTGCCCGGGACTTCAATTCCGTCTGAGAGGCGTTAACCTTCTCGGAATACTTCCGAACCCGTTCCGGATGTGTCCGAAGATGCACAACTGCATTGGTTACCATTAATGCCACGAGAATGAGTGTCGTTAAGCCAAAGCGTAGACTCGTGAGATGGTCTAAAAGTTCACGTGCAACAATATGCCAAATCATGTTTTTAATTTTCCTTGCGGTTCGGTCAGAGTACCCGTGAAAAGAACGATTTCCGCCGTATATCCAGCCCGCCCGCTGGTTGGGCTTACACGCCTTGCCCCTGTCCATTGAATCCAACCTATAGACTGAATCATATTTAACTGACTGCTGATTGCTGACTGCTGACAGCCATCCTACACTTCAATTTTGATGAAGACCAGAAATGTTACCATAAATAGGACGAGGTTGATGAAGACCAGCAAAAGTAATTCTGGTAGGGCGCGCTGTGCGTTGATGCCAATATCTGCTCGCTCAAAGCGGAAGTTGGGCAAAATTGACCAGTCGACTTCACCTTGATTTGGTGCAAACCACTGCAGGCTCGCGAACGCATCTCTCGCATGAAAGGTGTCAATGAGGGTACGCCGGTATGCTTCTGCAGCTTGGATATAATCCGCCATACTGTCTAAATCGGTGCCCGCCCACGCGGCGGTTGCGAACGTGTACAGACTCGCCGGACTGAGCTTCATGAGACGTTCATCCCATTGTGCTTGACGAAGGAATGTCTGCGTCACCAGTCCCTGACCGACGAAGCCAACCTTTTCAGCATTCTGAATTTGCAGGGGCGCGGCGAATTCGTAATAATGACGTAAGTGTTCTACTAAAGGGTGTGATGGATCTTTCAATTCAAGGTTAACCCGAGGGAAGGCACCAAGCGTGAACCATCCAGCACCACTAAAGACCTTGAAAATACCTTCGGTCTTTGTAAATATCGGGGCATCTCCCTTAAGTGGGCTATTGGCTAAGAACCGATCCCGTTCTCGATCTGCCGCCTCCCGAATTTGGGCTATCTGCCGATTGGCTGATATTTTTTCGGCGCGCCGCTCCGTCACCGGATTCAAGGCAAATCGGCTCCAGTTCGGATAGACAAGCACCAAAACCACCCATAGGAACATGCAGAGCATTAGAGATGTAGCAGCCCGGCGGGTTGTTGTGGAGATGAGTAAACCAATTAGGTAGAAAACCGACAAGTAAACAATTGTCGTCAAAACAATGCCGCCAATTCGCAGAAAATCATCTGTACTGAATGGCAGAGAAGGGGCAAGAGAACACTGAATCAGTGCAAGCAGCAAACTTATCAACACGGGGATCAGTAGGCAAACCATCGCCGCAATATATTTGGCAAGCAGTACCTTCCCTCGCCCGACAGGGTGCGAGAGCGTCAAACGCAAAGTCCCGGTCTCCCAATCTCCCGCAATCGCATCATAAGCGAAAAGCAGGGCGATCAAACTTAATACAACTTGAAAGATGAAAACAAGATCTATGTGTGAAAAGAGATGCAGATATGGGTTATTTATACCGAGAGGTGCCCCGGGGCTTGAGACGGACGGTACGCTACCAAACGCCCACTGTTCCTCTTCCGGCCTGACGTCAGCTATCGGGTTTGAGAGGGCCGGTACGCTGTCAAAGGCTATGTCGATCTCACTGCCAAAACGCGTCTCTAAGCCGGCACTAAAGAGACTCAGGGGGTTGGGAGGACGCTGAACCTTCAACTTTAAGACCGAATAGGTGGGAGTCGCGTTGACATTTTCACGATTCACCGTTTCTTTCTGGCTATAGTCGGCGAGACGTTCTTCATGCGCACCAATTAAGACGAACGTATTGGCGACAACGAGTAGGAGTGTAATGATGACCGCAGCAAAAAAACGCGCGCTCATCAGATGGGTCAAAAGTTCTTGGCGTATCAGGGTTAGAAACATCATTTATAGTAGATACTGAAAATATATGCACACACAAGATTTAGTACTTCCCCACTCGCTGGCGAGGTGTTTTTGATAGGGGTATTTGAAAACGCTGAAATCCAATGCGAAGAAAGTATTTCTGCGGATTTCCCTCCTAACCTCGCCATATTGCAAAGTGTAAACTTAATTGTGGGTTTTACGATAATTTAAAAATTCATTGGGAATCTGTGAGTGCGGATAGTCCTTAGTTTCATCTCGATTCAAAACGGGTTCAGGGATTTCGTGGTTCCAATAGTCTGGAATGGTGTTTGGACGGCTAATCCATACGAGGAGCATTGTGCGTCGTTTGTCTGTATCGTTTTTTCGTACTGAATGCAGAAGGCGTGCATCCCGCATCACTAATGATCCTGCTTTGACGCAAACATCCATCTGATCCGGATGGTCACTGAACATCACAGCATATTTTTCCTTAGATTCTGATCCGGGTTGATGGACATCACCGAGTTCGCTTCCGTAGAGAAGTTTATCGTGCAAACCAATGCGCTTGTAGTGTGTGCTGGGAATAACCTTTAAACAGCCGTTTTCCGGTGTTGTATCGGTGAGATAATACTTCATAAAAATATGTTGGGGCCAAGGCGCGCAACTGATTGGGTCATTCCAATGGTACCAATCTTGATGCCAATAGAGTGGGGGTGCTCCTGGATCTTTCGTCAGAATCGTGATGCCTTTGGCGACTGGGAAATCGCCAAACCCCATTTCTTCTAATACGCTGAGTGTAGGTTGCCATTCTAATAGTTTCTGAACGAGCGTATTGTCTTTGCTTGTAACTTGTAGGTGATGCCCATGGTATCTGGTGTGGTCTGGTGGCACATAATTAGCGAGAAGTTGTTCTGATTCGTCGCGGAGTTCTTGCAAGAATTCATCCGTGAGAATGTTGTCAATGACGCAGAAACCGTCGCGAATCATTTGCTCGCGTTTTTGTAATGCGATTTCGCGGATCATTGTAATTTTCCCTTTCAATAAGATGCTTAGGATTTCAAGAGCATCGGCATGATGAGGCAAATATGTCCATCTTCACCCATCGGTCTAAAAATGGCAGGTTCCAATTCACCCGAGAACTCCATGGTCAAAGACTCCGTTCCAATGTGCGTGAGTGCCTCTATCAGTATCCGAGCATCAAAACCGATACGGATGCTTCCAGTGCTGGATTCCACCGCTAACGTTTCATGCTTCTCCTCTGGGTCAGAATCCCTCGGCGAAATCCGAATCCGGTGTTCATCTATCTCTAAACAGACCGCAGGGCATTTCGGATCCGAAAACGCTGACATTTGACGCGTCGCGCGCAAAATCGGCTCTTTCTGCACAACTGTACGCATCTTAGGAGACTCTGGAATAATTTTTTCATACTCCGGATATTCACCGTCTACCAACTGCGCCGTCAACGTAGTGCGCTCATCGGAAAAAAGAATCTGGTTCGCAACGCGTGAAATCCTTACCTCCGGGGAATCAGCAAACGTTCGTTCAATGCCCTTGACGGCTTTGAGCGGGATGATAAACCCATCGTTATCCTCAGACAATCTGAAGGGTTCACACTGTGCGATGGCAAGCTGCTTGCCGTCGCATCCAACCACTTCGGTTCTGTCCTCAAAGAGGTTAAAATAGAGTCCATTTAGGAAGGTCTGTCGGGCTTTCTCTGCGGGTGCAGCAAATTCAGTTTTGTGAAGGACAGACCGTAGGGTGTCTCCATCAATCGCCAACGCTCCATCATCAACGGAGGGGAGTTGTGGAAATTCCTCATCAGCAAGTTCGACGATTTTGTAAAGGTCATTCCCACAAGTGATTTCAACTCTGCCGTCTGTCGTGGTTGCCAAGTCTATCGGTTTCTCAGTGGGCCACCCTTCAACGATATCGCCCAATTTTTCGGTGGAGACAGTGATTGTCCCCTCCTCCCTAACTGTCCCTTCCACCTTCATTCTGATGCCGACTTCCATGTCCGTCGCTATGCATTCAACCGTGTTCCCTTCCGCACGGATGAGAACATTTGATGGCATAGGTGAGGTATCCTGCCCACTCGCGAGCCCCTGCAGCATCTGTAGGGGGTACAAAAGGTCATCTTTTTGAAAAGTTAATTTCATTCCAAAATCTCCGTTCAAATGTTTTCGGGAGCAACGTTCCGCTTCAACGGTGATGTCCAACGCTGCTGGAACCATGAATTTATACTGTCTTAAGTGTTGCCGCGCACGGCGGAGACGACTCTTAACCGTATTTTCGGATACACCCAAAACGTTACTTATCTCTGCGTATGTCATGCCCTCAAGGTAGTGAAGGGTAATGGTTGTCCGGTTGTTCTCCTTTAACTTCGCAAGCAGTTCCTCTACTAAGTCGCGTCGCGCTTCAGCGAAAGTTGTGGCGTGTTCTGTCGCGATATATCGGGAATACGCTTCCGTCTCTATTTCTGAACTGTCGGTTTCTTCCAACGGTTCGGTGTGTCGTTGGTTTTTTCGGAGCCAAGCGATACAGAGACGATCCGCCATCACATATAGCCACCTTGGAAACCGGGCCGGATCCTCCAAGGTTTCCAATTTCTGATAGACTTGCAGGAAGGTCTCCTGCGTAATATCCTCGGCGATATGAAAATCCCCAATTCTCCGCCACGCGAGCGTGTGAACCCGCTTCTGGTACTTTCTCACCAGATGCTCAAAAGCAATTGCGTCACCCGCAAGGATGCGTTGAATCAATACACTATCATCGTTTCTCATTAGACATTTCCAGTAAAGGTTATTTTTACCAAGGGAACTTATACAATTTCCGTGTTTCGTGGATAGGGGGTTCCAAATCGCGAAGCCCCTCTATCAATTCACTTCACTATAGTGACGCGAACTCACAGAAAAAAGTGTGCATAATTCTGCAAATCAGTCAAAAAACGCATTTGAAAGGTTTGAAATGAAGTCAATAATACCTCTCGTTTTCTACCTATACATATTTTAACCGAATTCCATTTTTAACTCAACCCAGATTTCACGCCGTTTTGTGCGTTCTTTCTGGGTTGATCATGTTTTGCCATAGGTGTACTTGTGGATCTCAATTAGATTTGAACCTAAAGAAGGGCTTTTTCAGGAAAGTGCTAAAAAAAGCAAACCACGTTTCTGGGGTTTATAGTAAAGCCAACAATTATCTACACACCAACGGGAAGGCGAGGTGTTTTGCTTGGGTGCTGTAGAAACCTCGCCAGCGGCGGAAGGGTGTTGTGTTTATAGCGTGTGCACTTATTTTTTTGGATTTACTATAAATATTTTCGGCATTCCAAATTCTAATCTTTGCGAAGAGCTTCAATAGGGGTAAGCGACGATGCCTTTAGGGCGGGATATAGACCAAAGGAGATGCCGATTATCGCTGAGACGGATACCGAAATCAGGATCCACTGCAGGGAGATAACAGCGGGCCATTCGGGAACAATTTTCACGATTTTGACGGCGAGCAGTGCCATCGCTTCACCCGAGAGAATGCCCAACCCAACGCCGATTGCCCCGCCGACACCACACATGATCACTGACTCTATTAGAAATTGTAGTAGAATATCCAACCGTTTCGCCCCGAGTGCCTTCCGAAGTCCAATTTCACGAGTGCGTTCGGTGACAGCGACAAGCATCATGTTCATAATTCCGATACCACCGACGAGGAGCGAGAATCCGGCGATACTGCCTAAGGTAATTTTTATAATTTTACTAATTTTATCTAATTGCGCCATACCGGCTTGCATCTCAAAGATCTCGATGAAATCGTCTTGATTTCTATGCCGTTTCCGGATGACGGTTTTTACCTCTTCAACTGCCTGAGGCACATCGTCAACGGTATGTGCATAGACCGTGATGCGCGGAATCTGGTCATTACCGGTGAAGCGTTCTTGGATGGTTGATACAGGAATAAAGACAAGGTTGTCGAAACTAACACCGAACCGGAGACTGGTACCTCTGGGTACGAATGTTCCAATAACCGTGAAGCGTTCCGTGTATCGTCGCCCCTCTTTTTGTCCCCAACGGTTGTGATATCCGCTGTCTCGTGCGATTTTAATTTCTTGTCCCAATGGGGATCTATTACCGAACAGAGCGGTCGCAACCTCATCTCCAAGCACACAAACTTTTGATGCGTTTCTAACCTCTTCATCTGAAATAAAACGTCCCTCTTTAACATTCCAGTCCATTGCGGTGTTATAGTTAGCATCTACGCCGTTCCAGCCTGCCCGGGTTTCAGTGCCGCCTGAAGCTTGGATGAGCACGCCGCCCCAGTTCCAGATTTGTGGCGTGGCTGCACGAACAGTTGGACATTCTGCCTCCATTGCGACCACATCTTCGTATTTCAAGTACTCGCTGCTACGATTACGGACCCATCGGTTGTTTACGCGCTTGTACCACATACGGTACACGAAGAACTGATTAGCGCCACCTAACTTCTGTGCGTCTTGCCGGACAATTTCCTTGGCACCATCACCGATGGCTATCATTGCTAACACCGAAGCAACACCAATGATAATGCCAAGCATCGTTAGCAATGAACGCATTTTGTTGTTACGCATCGCAGAAATTGCGACGGATACTGCTTCGACTATACGCATTTTATCCTCCAAACTATAGTGAATCTTTGTTTACTGATTTCCGCTTAGATTTTTTAGGTGTTGTATATTCGTAAAAAAGTGTTCTTTCCTCTCAACTATTATAGATACAATTTTAGCGCGAAAAGATTGTCTTAATTTTATAGGACTTACGCACTTCACAGATAGGTACGGTTTGTAACTACACCATAGGTGTCAATTTTAGAAAAACGGTATCGTAGCCTCGTAGGTTGGGTAGAACGGCAAAAGAATAGACATACTTGACGAATACACACCTCATGTGCTCCAAAACGCATGCCACGCCAAGAACATAGTGAAACCCAACGCTTTTGCTTTCCGGTTTGTGGATGTGGCTAAAGTTGGGTTTCGCTATGACTTCGATATAATATGGCAGTGCGAACGTTGAGATGTATATGAGGTGTCGGTATTGCCTTGCTCGGCTCCGCTCTACCCAACCTACACAGAAAATTGTCCGTTATGAAGCGTCTGGAACTCCTCTACTGCTCACATTGGCACACACCCTACACACTAAATTGACACCTATGGTACGGTTTGCAACTACACCGATCCGAAAGAGGGAACCTCTATGTTGTCCAAAGACAAGTATCTCGGCTTAATTTGTGTAAGCTCTGTTGTTAATGACGCGGTTTAGAGACAAAAAGGGTGCATTATCTTTATGAGGTTTTTTAGTTTTGGGAGACTCGCGCCTTTTGTGGAGCGGATCATTGCGAATGCCATTCTCTATGACACGAGAACCCTACTATCGCTTGTGTGGGGTTGTATGGACTATCCAGCAACACCCCACACAAGCAAAGCATGCATTAGATAAACCCCCTGCTCAATCGGTTTCCTCGGATATAGGTTTCTCTACAGCATCCGCATCCAAGTATTTCAGCGGACTTTCGATGATGTAATCTCCCGACTCCTCAAGAAACTGCTGCACCAGATAAACATGCCCGGCACCAATAATCAGCAGAATCCGGTCATCAGTAGATTCAGTGATGCGGGTGAGATTGACATAAATTTTCAAATTCCGATCATACCAAGAGTGGGAGACCCAATTCGCTCCCGGATATTGATCGCCGAGTCCAACACGCGCACTCTGCAAATATGCCTGATGGTCAGCAGATCTACCTTCAGGTTCATTAAGCCGTATGTACATGTCAATGATTGATACGTATTTCTCAGGTTCAATCCAAGTTGCGCCATTTTTATCCTTGGTAATCTTTCCCTCAGGAAGAGGCGGCGGACGGAGGAAGTGTTCCTGATTGTGAGTTTCTGCGAACTTACGATAATTTATCAAATCCCAATCGAAACCATCTGGAAAAAAAGGATTGCGATCTGGCCAGGGCCAATAATCAACACCGTACACCTTAGAGTGTCCCATCTGCTTGGCTAACCTAAACCCGATTTGATCGCTTTCATAGCGTCCGAGTTCGTACGTTCCTTCAAGATAGGCTTGGTAGTTTGCGGTAACCTCAGCGTCTCGTGAAGGATCTAATTCAACCGCTATTTTGGTAGGACGGAACGGTTTGAGTTGCGTTACCATTTGTTCTATTTCGCGTTGGCGTTTGGGCGCGAGGACATCATCCATTTTCGTATTATAAACATCCAATCCATCATTTGCCAAGTGTGTGCTACCGAGAATCATGATCGTCGGTTTTTGGGTTGTTTGCTGAATTTCTTGTGTAGATACATCTGTGTGATCATCACTTAGGGCGGCCCCTACCATCAGTAGCATGGCGGCGAGTAACATCATCAAATAGAACTGACATTTGAATAAGCACTGCATAAAACTTTCTCCTATTTTCTGTCGTGCGGTTGATTGGGTTATATCCTTCACATCTTCCCGATTTCCGAGTAGATAAAGGATGTACTGATAAACCGAAACTTTGTGTTGATGGACAAGCTCCAGCAATTGATCTTCTGTTATACTGCATCTCCGCTCTTTTGGCGCAGCTTGCAAGCCAAAACTTGCCATTAAAAAGTGAGGTTATCGTTACTACAAACGAGTTCCAAAATAGTTGCACTTTTTCTTATCCTCAAATGGGAAAGGTTTGTGGTAGGGATCGTGGAGGCAGTTTTGGTGACTGCCTGAGTTGGTAGAATGTTATTGACAGAGCTCACCCGAACAAGCAATAAAGGGTTTTCTGACGACAAACATGGACTTCTTGTAAATATCTGTATTTTTTTACAAAAGCAGTGTGGTGGGAAGGGTTGTAACCCCGAATTACGCAATGAATTGCGCGTCGCGTCCATGCTATGTTATTGAATTGCTGCGGTTAAGCGTACCATGATGCTTGTGCCTTCCACATTTCGGCGTATAACCCGCCCATCGCAAGTAACTCTTCATGCGTACCGTCTTCAACGAGTTGTCCTTCATCTAAAACGAGGATTCTGTCACAGAGACGGGCGACCCCAAGCCGATGCGAGATGACAACGGTGGTCCGCGATGCGTCTTTGGTGAGCAGTTCTCGGATCATTTCAACTTCAGCGACCGGGTCGATGGCAGCAGTGGGTTCATCAAACACAACGAACTGGCTCTGGCGGAAAAGTCCACGCGCAACGGCGAGACGCAGCCATTCTCCACCGGACACATCGCGTCCACCAAACTCGTTTCCGAGCCAAGTATCGAGTTCTTGTGCAAAAGTCGAACCTGCTCTGTCAAGCGTGTGCCGTATGTGGTTGTCGTCTTGCATGCGATTTAGATTCGCGAAACCAACGTTGTCTCTGACAGGCAATAGAAATTTGGTGAAATCTTGAAAAACAGCACTCGTTGTGGGTTTTTCAGAAGTCGTCGCACCTTGTGAAAACGTGAGTGTTCCACTATCTGGCGCGTACAGACCGAGTAATATATTTGCCAGTGTTGTCTTTCCTGCGCCATTTTTCCCAACGAGTGCGACGGTTTCGCCGGGTGCGATTTTTGCGGTAATCTCTTTGAGGGTTTGCGTGGCTGCACTCGGATATTGGAACGAAAGATCGTTCATGGCAACTGTCATCTCTCCTGCTTCTGCAGCGGGTAGGGGCATCCCTTGTGGTTGCCCTTGACTATCCTGACGTTTCTCTGTTGTCTTAGAAACGCTTTCCTCTTTCGTAGATTGCGTTGTGAACAGCGTCGCCAGGTCACGTAAGATGCCGCTCTGTTCGGCGAGATTCCCCATAGAGTGTGCCATATATGAGAGAAATCCTTGTAATCCAGCGGCGGCGGTCATTAAACCCATAAAGATACCGGGGATCTCTTCCGGGTCGCTGTTACGTGCAGTTTGGGCTGCGATGAAAACGATCACGCAATATCCGAGGATAGAACTGAGATTAGCGAGTGCGTTCCAAGCGGTTTTTCTTTTCAGTGATCCTATTTCCACCGTGGCGAGCGTATGATATGCGTTTTCCCATTTTGAAAGTAGCCAGCGTTGGAGTGTAAAGAGGCGGACCTCTGGGCTGTTGACCCGTTCATAGAGCCGAGCTGCCCACGCTGTCCGTGTTCGGTTCGGACGTGCTGCGGCTCGGTCTCGTTCGAGTTCAAGCCTCGCAATGGGCTTCCTTGTGAAGAGAATGATGGCGGAACTGACGAGCAAAGCGACCATACACCATATATTACGACTTAGAATGAGGACGGCACCCAACAGTCCGCACACGCCAGCAACACTATGGATATTTGCCAGAACGCTCTGAAACCAGCTGACAACGCGCCCGCTGAAACCTCGCGTTGCCCGGCTAAGATTATCGTGAAAGTCAGCATCCAAAAAATGGAGGAGCGGTGTTTGTCCGGCTTGACGCAGCAGGTCTTGCTGGAAGTGTAGCACAGCTTTATTGGAGAACCACATCTGTGTTACACCGTTGAAAACATCGGTTAATATCTCCACGCTCATTAGCACGAGATAAACACCCATCCAGAAAAGGAGCCCCTCAGCGTTTATTAACGCGTTTGTGAATCCGGCGATAATAATCGGCGAAAAACCGCGATGTCCGGCGTTTATCAAACGGAGCAGAAGGATGACAAGGAGCGGAAATGGTGCAATCCGTATAAATTGCCAGATTAAGCGGAGAACTGCGCGTCTCGGTAATGTGTTCGTGTTTTTCATTGATACCACTCACTTTGTGCTGCGAACATTTCAGCGTATTTTCCATTGCGCTGTAGGAGTTCAGCGGGATTTCCGATTTCTACAATGCGTCCGTTATCCAAAACAACAACGCGATCGGCAAGCCGTGTGGGTCCGAGTCGATGGGCGATGAGCAAGGCGGTTTTACCTTCTACCAATCCAACGAACTGCTGAAAAATTTCCAACTCAGCGAGCGGATCCAGGGCTGCCGTGGGTTCGTCAAAAATGACAAATTCGCCTCCTTCCTTAATCAGACTGCGGGCGATAGCGACGCGTTGCCATTCGCCACCAGAGAAATCTATACCCCCGAATTCGGGACCTAAAAACGAGTCCAACGGGAACTTTTCTGCTGGCAATCCGACTTGGGTTAAGACTGCTTCAACATCTGCATCGGAGGCGTGTAGGGGCGAGGTCACCTCGCCCCTACTATCCAAAACCAAATTTTCTTGTAGGGTGGTCGGATAGCGTGCCGGATGCTGAAAAACTACGGTGCAAGCGCGCCGGAATTCTTCGGATGGGATTGTAGCGGTATCAATACCGTCTATTGTGACGTGTCCTGCTGTTGGAGAACGCAAACCTGCTAAGATGTGTGCCAAAGTCGTTTTTCCTGCACCGTTTTCACCGACGATAGCGAGGATTTCACCCGGATGAATATCAATGTTAATATCGGAGAGCGCGTCTGTATCTGCGCCGGGATAGCGATACGCGACATCATACAAACGGATACCTTCGCGTATCGGGTGAGGATAGGGGGTACGCTTTGTGGGGGAATCTTCATCTTGGTCCCTTTCTAACAGACGGCGAAGGTCTTCTCCGTAGCCAGCGTGTTGGACAAAACCGATAATGAGATACTGCATCGAGTTCATACCTGCAGTGATATTCCGGAGTGCCGTTAGCACCAAAGCGGCGAGTCCGGCTTCGGTCCTTCCCTGCGAAAGCGATGTAACGAGTAATGCCCCAGCGATGATGGCTACGAAAATAAACACCTGGAAAACACCTTGGGAGGCATTTTGAAATGAGATACCCAAGCGTTCCCGAAGATATTGGGTGAGGATCGTCCGCCAGCGTTGGAGAAGGGTTTCGCCGAGGGACCATAAACGGATTTCGGGGGCACTGCGTCGTTCTGTTAGAAGCTGGACGTAGTAATCTGCAAGTCGTTTGTTGCGTGTATTTTCCACCTCAAAGTGGCGTACGCGCGCCCCCATCCGAATTTCAAAAACTCGCAGCAATATTCCGCCACTGATAATAATGACCGGAATCCAAATTGAAATCAGGCCTAAAACAACGGTACTGGTGAGTAGGAGGGGGATAAATTCAATAAGGCTCAGCCCATTTTGCATCAATTGGACAACGCTCGAATCCCCTCCAGCCAGGACGCGATTGATGAGGTTATGCGATTCTTCGTCGTCAAACGCCTCCAATGGCAGTTTGCCTGTTTTTTGCAAGGCATCCCGCTGCAAAGTGAAACCGGCTCTTATGCGGAGTTGTTCGCGCAGAAGCGGGAGGAATGTTGAGACCGCTTGCTCCACGAAAAAGAGGAGACAGAGCGCGGTCAGCCATGGGACAGCACTGCTCATGAGGTCTGCATTGACGAGGGTGTTAACGGTTTCTCGGAGCACGAGCAACTGGGCTGCACCAGCACCCGCATTGATGAGTACAAGGGTTATCCACACTGCGGCAATAAAAGGGGATGCTTTCAACACCTGTCCGAACAGCCAGAGTAGATCCCGGAATGAAGGACGGGTTAATTTGACTTTGTCCCACATAGTTTTCTGTTTACCTCGGTTAGTCCTAAATTACAATAGCGTGTAGGGAAGGCGTTTCAGCCTTCTATCTCATTGTGTTCCTTCCGCACTTAAATAGTCCAATGGGCTTTCGATGATGTAATCTCCCGAATTTTCAAGGTACTGCTGAACCAGACAGACATGTCCGACACCGATAAGCAACAAAATTCGTTCATCTGGTGATTGGGTGATGCGCGTCAAGTTAACAAAGATTTTAAGGTTTCTTTCGTACCATCTCAACAACCAATCCAGTCCGACATATTGGTCTCCTACACCGATTTGCGCTGCTATAAGTGGTGGAATATTGTTAATCTCATGCATAGTACGAACGGTTTCTTCCTGATTAAGATAGTGGAACATCTCTATAACACTTCCGTTTTTTTGAAGTTCACGGAGAGCAGCGAAGGGCTCTTGTACCCTGTCTTGAAGCATTGTGTCGAATTTTTCTAGTAATTCGCTTTGATTGTGAGTCTTTGCGAAATCTTCAAGATCCACTGTTTTTTCCTCGTTTTCTCTCCCAAACCAATCGACACAGTATACTTTGGGGTGTAGCATCTTTTTCGCCAGTGGAAAACTGACCTGATAGAATTCATCTCGTTCAAGTTGATAGCGTCCGTTCAGGTAGTCTTGGTACTGTTCCTTGAATTTAGCGTCGAGGCTGGTATCCATCTCAATGGCTATCTTGGTCGGATTAAATCGCGCGAGCTGTTCAACGAGTTGTTGTAGTTCGCGCTGTCTTTTAGGAGCCAAGACCTCATCCGCCTCAAAGTTAACAGCGTCTGCCTCTGGATTTGCCATGTGATAAGTGCCGAGAATCATGACTGTGGGTTTCATGTACGTGTTTCTCCCGTCTACACTGAGACACTGCCCTCGTTTCAAGGTCTCGGTGTCTCAGGACATTCCTGTTTTATGTAAGCTTATGCTGTTGCAAACTTGGGGTTTATCAATTGATTACTGCTGGGCTTAAGTATTGCAGCGGGCTTTCGACGATGTAATCTCCCGAATCCTCAAGAAACTGCTGAATCAGAAAGGTATGGGCGGCACCGATAATCAGTAGAATACGATCGTCAGCAGATTCAGTGATGCGGGTGAGATTGACAAAAATCTTGAGATTACGCGGATACCAGAAGTACCCCATCCAATTGGCACCTGGATATTGATCGTCTAACCCAATCCGCGCGCTCCGCAGATATTTCTGATGGTCTGAATGTATCCATTCAGGTTGATTGAGCCGTATGTACATGTCAATAATTGGCTCGTACTCAGGTTCAGTCTGGGTTGTACCGTCTTCATCCTGAGCGGTTTTTCCTTTCGTAGAAGGGAGACGCAGGAGATGCTCTTGGCCGTGCGTTTTGGCAAACTTATAGTAATCCGTCAAATCGTCATCAGGATCCCCTCCAAAGATTGGGTTCTCCGCAGCGCTTCGGAAGTGATCCACGCAATGGATTTTTGGATGTCCCATCATTTTCGCCAATCGAAACCCGACTTGATGGATTTCATGGCGTTCAAGTTGAAATACATTCTTCAGATAGGCGTTGTATTCCTGCTGAAGATTGGAGTCCAGGTGGTCAACTTCAACAGCTATCTTCGTCGGCTGAAATTGAGCCAGTTGATCAGCAAGTTGTTGAAGTTCGCGCTGACGTTTAGGCGCGCGCATATCATCTATATTATCTCCATCCCAACCTGCCAAGTGATGACTCCCGAGAATCATAACTGTAGGTTTCGTCTGATGCTTCATCAATTAGCATCCTCCATTTTTAAGTATTGCAGTGGACTCTCGATGATGTAATCGCCTGAATCTTCAAGGAATTGCTGCACGAGGAAAACATGCCCAGCACCGATGATCAGTAGAATACGATCGTCAGCAGATTCGGTGATGCGTGTTAGGTTCACAAAATTCTTGAGATTATGCGCGTACCACCAATGTGAAACCCAATTCGCTCCTGGGTATTGGTCGCCAAGTCCAATGCGTGCGGTGCGCAGATAGCCTTGATGGTCGGCGCGGAGTTTTTCAGGATCGTTAATCCGGATATACATGTCAATCAGAGGTTCGTATCCCACACGTTCAACCCAGAGTGTGCCATCTGCACTCTGCCGAATTTTTTCATCGCTCGAAGATATGCTCGGTAGAAGATACGCCTGATTGTGTGTCTCCGCGAACGCGTCGTAGTCCATTAAACTCCCATCGATTTCATCAACAATCGGCCTGTGTTCGGGCCAGTCGGCAACACAGTAAAGTTTTGAATGTCCCATCTGTTTTGCTAATGGAAAGCCGATTTGGTCCTCCAGCCGTCGTGTGGGTTCGTAGGTGCCTTTCAAGTAGCTTTGATAGTTTGCGTTAAGCTCCGCATCATAGCTGTCGTCTGCATAGACGGCTATCTTGGTGGGATTAAACGCTTTAATTTGAGATATCAGTTGTCTCATTTCGCTTTGGCGTTTTGGCGCGAGCACATCATCCATTCTATAGTTGAATCTATTGATTCCCGGATTTGTGAAAAATCCACTACCGAGAATCATAACTGTCGTTTTCTCTCGCGGGTCTTCTCTTTTCCATTGCCCCTTCAATTTGTCGCCAAAATCGATGTCTATCGCACCGAAATTGCTTAGATTTCCGAGCAATTCCTCAATGCGTTCTGGTGCAATCTCTCCGACGATGTTGACAAAGGTGGCTTCTCCAGACCTTTTGGGGATGATGATAGCGAAGATCCCGTATACCTTATCTTCGTCAAACAGTAGATTAATCTCCACCGTTTCACTCTTTTCCTCAATCTTGACGAGGACTTCCCACTCATCTTCTTTCAACTTTTCCTTGAAATAGTTAACCAATTTCTTCTCATCAATCGTTGCCCTGTCATAGGTACGGACATAGATGCCGTCCAACATCTGAATCAGTTCAGCGACTTCCGGTTGATTGCTCACCGATTTGGTAACCAGACTGATGAGTTTCGAGGTTAAGTTAACCTCGACTTTTGCCTCAAGTGGCTCTGGGAAATCGAAGAGGATGAGTCCTTTTTGATCGGTTTTGTCCGATTTTTTCTCTTGTGCGACTGCTGAATGCGTCAGTGTTAGCGATACGGTCAGAAACAGCAGTGTGAACAGTCGTATAAGGTGCTTTTGCAGTTTCATGGGTTTTACTCCTTTTGATGACGGGCTGGGAAACCCTGCCCCTACGTGACTTTAATGGTCGGTTGTTGTGGTTTCTGGTTTCGGGACACTGTCCAGTTTTCCGGAATTAATCTTTGCTACCCACTGTTGAGGCACGGAGGCGTTTGTCCAATTGCGAACCACTTTGGAGATTGCCTCCTCTGAATTAGATTCCAGAAGTTGTCCAAATAGCGCGCCGAGTTTCTGAAAATCGATCTCTCCATAGATATTCACAAAGTTTGAATTCCCGTTATCTGTGAACATAAGGAAGATACCGTGCAGTATACCCGGTTTTTCGGCATAAAGCAGACTGAGATTGAATTTGTCCCTAATTTTGACGAGATGTTCCCACTTCTCGTTTTCAAGAATGCCACGGTAGTGGTCGACTATTGGGTTGAGATCTTTCATCTCTTTATCGTAAGTTCGGATAGTGGCACCTTTTAGCATTTCGGCATACGTCGCATATTCGGACACATCTATTGATTTATCTCCAGAAAGTTCCGGATGACTTGCGATACCGAAGTTGATAAAGAGGTCCAAGAGGCTCTTGTCCAAGTTAATTTCAACTTTGGGAACAGGGGTATCTGGCAGATTCATTTTTATTTTACCGCGGACTGTCTCTATTCCCTCGTTGTTCAGGGCGTGCCCGTTGGTGAAGAAACAGCAGGCTATTAAAAAGGCTATACCTGCTAAAAGGGTCGTAAGCGTGGATCTTTTCATGTTTTTTCTCCTTAATATGAACGTTGATCGGTTTTTGTATCCAGAGTGCCGTGTGGTAATCGGTCAAGACTATCCAGACTCCGATGGATTGCCGATGAAATATTTCTTTTTTGTTTTGACACATGACGGGAAGCTGTTTCAATCTGAACAAACGGACGACTCGAAACTTCATCAATCCGCACACCCGGGAGTTTCTCGTTAACGACGTTGCCTGTTCGCTCCACGGCGTAATTCAACTTACTGAGTGCATAAGCCAAGTCACGGGAGGCTTGCTGCACTTTCAGATACTGTTGGTACTGGTAGGTGCCGAACAGAGCGATTCCGATGAGGCATGCTAACGCACCGGCGCGAGCGAGGGACGAAGTTAAATTATCCGAGAACGTGAACAATTGGAATATCCGATGCAGCCACCCCCGTCCCTCGTTGGGATGCGCGCGCACGTAAACCTCAACCGCGTCAAAGACTGCCGGTGGTGGCTCTGGTTTCGGAAGTTCGTGCAATGCGCCGCTAATTGCTTGTGCAAAGCGAACTTCATCTTGACACATTGAACAGGATGCAACATGTGCTTCTACTGTGGCATGTGTGTTTGCATCTAACTCATCGTCAAGATACGCTTCTAAAGTATCCTGAACTTCCTTACACGTTAAATCTGGATGGGAAGAAAATTGGTTCATTCGTTATCTCTCCAGTAGGGACGCAGTAACTCCCGCAATCGCTTGCGGGCACGAAATGCTGTTGATTTCACAGTACCTTCAGGCTGTTCCAAGACCTCTGCGATTTCTTTGAAACTCATGCCGTTCAATTCCCGCATAATTACTACCGACCGCATATCTGGCGGCAATTTCTTAATCGCACAATGTACTGAATCTTTGAGTTCTTGTTGGATCACAATCTCATCCGGCATCGGATTCGATCGACCAGAATGGGCATGCATTAAAGCTGCGAGTTCTGTTTCAACGTCTGTATCGTCGACTTCTGTTAAATGCACCTGAAATTTTTGTCGTTTTAGCAGATTGAAACAGAGATTCTGCGCACATTTTAGCAACCATGAGTGTGCAGTCTTCGGACGCAATTTGTTACGATGTTTCCACGCCGTGATAAACGTCTCTTGTGTTATATCCTCCGCATCTTCCCGATTTCCGAGTAGATAGAGGGTGTGTTGATAAACCCGAGCCTTGTGTGCATGCACAAACTCAAGGAATTTATCTTCCGTCATGTTTCAACTCCGCGCATTTTGAGGTTGTCGTTACTACAAACGAGTTGCAAAAAAGTTGCATTTTTTTAATTTAAAATTTTCAGAGGGGTTTAGGTAGGACTATTTGAATGTGATAGGTGCGATGATTAGAGAGAAAATCGGGCGATTTGAAATAAGATATTTTGTGAAATATAATTTACTATTCCGTGTATTCACGGAGAGCACATATTTTGATCGTCACGAACCCACGTACCACCTGACACGAAAAATTCCTCCGTGAATCGCGCCTATCAGAAGACGTTTCGCTTTCGCCGTTGGTTAGAGCATAGCGAAATCAGTAGGTGTCAATCAAGCGCATTGACTTTCAAGAAAAATAATCGACGCGCTATCGGTAGGAGGGAATTCCCATTCCCGACGCCTACTGACAGCCGACTGCTGACAACTGATGGTTTCCCTTCTTACTGACAACCGAAAACTGAAAACTGAAAACTATTATACGAGGGAATTCCGATTCCCGACCTCTTCATCTGAAAAACATCGACGCGCTATCGGTAGGTGTCGGGAATCAAAATTCAACCTATTACCATTCAAACACAGTACCTAACAAACGCATCGGTTCATCACGAAGCCATTTATAGAGTTGAGGTGCTTCGTCAACACTCACCCGATGTCGAATCAGTGGCGCAATCTTCACAGAACCTTGACGGAGCAATCGACAGAGATTTTCCAGATCGTCAACCGTAAAATGGCTGCACTGGAGGATGCTAATCTCTTTATGTTGTCCGACGTTAAAAGTGTAATTGACATCGAAGCGTCCGGCGACTAAAAGCAACCGCCCCCGAACTTTGCAGGCTTGGATCATCGGTGTGACCATGTCCGGGACCCCGGCGAAGTCCATGACAGCATCAAAGTTTCCATTTTGGATCTGCGTTTCCCAACCGTCCCCGCTTGTGTTAATAACTTCTTCCGCTACACCGAGTTGGCGAATCTGCTCCAGCCGAGATTCTTCAATGTCACAGACCGTGACGCGGGCTCCCATGGCATTCGCAATCTGCGCCGCAAACATACCGATGCAGCCCTGCCCGACAATGAGTACTTTTTCCCCGATGCGCGGATCAACCCGTCGGCAGCAGTGCATCGCGACACCAGAGATACCGAAGAGGGCGGCTTCGCTTGGGTCAATATCCGCTGGTAATTTTAACAAAAGCCCATCTTCTGGAATGGTGAACCGTTCGACATGATTCACACTCGCATAGATAAGGTCGCCGACCTGTAGTTGCGTTACATCCGGTCCTATTTCAATGACTCTGCCGACGTTCTGGTATCCATCGGTGGTCGGCAGCCGATCATCGGCGGCGGAATAGTTACCACCGATAAGTTGATTCCGTTCCGTGCCGTTGGTGAGTCCTGTAAAGACGGCTTGACATAACACCTCGTTTCCGGTGGGTGGTGCTGGCTCTTTCCAATCGGTGACGACAATCTTTTCGCGTTGTTTATCCGGCAATGATTTAACGACAAGTGCTCTCACGATATTAACAACTCCTTAGAGAATTTTAATGCGTGGTTCGTCGTTTAAATTACCCGAAACTCTCGGATTTGTCAAGGAATTTCAAAGTTTTCTAAGACCATCCATTCTTGAGTCTTCCGCTGTCAGAAAAAGTGTTTTTACCGATTGGGAACTGGTAATTGCGCCTCACGATTTTTCCTTACACTCGGAGAAAAAAAATAAAGTGTGCGTGTGTCCAGACACGCATTAGGTTTGCACACAGATCCGCAAAATAATTGGAAAAATATGCTGCAATTTTGTAACTTTTTCAGGGAAATGAACGATAAATATAGATAAAAAAACAGATAAAATTGAACCCTCCAGTAAATTAAAACTTCTTAAATTTCAACGCCAACCCCGTGACGACTCACTGCAAAAATTCTGTTGACAGATTGTTGCATTTCCTATACAATTTTAAATAGTAACTCCAGAACAAAGTCGGAAGCGATCAAAACCATTTTTCAGTAAACATATTGTAATATTGCACACGAGTAAGGAGAATCCGTAATGCCGAAACGCATTAATAAAGCGATTGAATTACTAGCGGACGACCTGCCTGTCTTCTACACTGGTAGTCACACAGGCGCGGATCTGAACTATGATGCAGGCCTCGCAATGGCAAAAACCTGGGCAGACTATATCAACGTCGGCATGGAACATGGAAGTTTTGATCTCGCCGGATTGGATAGTTTCATGCGTGGACTGGCGGATGGGGGTCCCACCAATAGTGGACACAAGACCCCCGCTGTCGTTGTTGAATTACCGGTAGATGGTATCAGTGCCGATGTAATTCGTGCAAACGGTTGGCAGATGCGGCAACTCCTCGCCCGCGGTGTGCACGGTTTGCTGCTTTGTCATGCCGAATCCCCAGAAGCAGTTAAGGCATTTGTTGAAGCGTGTCGTTACCCGTTCCAGACAATCGGTGTTGGTACGCAATTAGATGTGGGGAGGCGCGGCTCCGCAGGTCAAGGTTCTGCCGCACCTATCTGGGGCATTTCTGCTAACGAATATCTGGATATTGCTGATCCGTGGCCCTTGAATCCGAATGGTGAACTCCTACTCGGACTCAAATTTGAAAACAAGCGGGCATTAGCGAACGTCGAGATTACCGCGCAGGTCCCTGGCATAGCCTTTGCTGAATGGGGGCCAGGTGATATGAGTATGTCGTTCGGCTATAAAAATCCACCGAGTCCGCGCCCGCAAGAATTAGAGGATGCCCGGAATCGCGTCTTTGCAGCGTGCAAAACGGCGGGTATTAAGTTTTTGGAAAGCACGTCCCCTGATACAATTGAGGCAAGCATTGACGAGGGTGTGCGGATCACCGGTGGCGGCGAAGAAGCTGCACGCCTCGGACGCGCATACGCCGGTAGGACGATGCCTGTCTAATTGGCTATCAGCGATTAGTTGTCAGCAATCGGGGCATGCTACTTCGCGCCACGCTTAGCAGTCAATAACCTGAACGCTGAAAGCAAACGAAGCGAGTGATCTGATGACTGATTGCTAATCGCTAACGACTGACTCCCAGGCACCAACTTCACATTTTTTATTCAAACTACAGGTCTGAAAAAAGGACAAGTTATTATGGCATTAACAGAGCAGGAAATGTTGGCAGAACTGCGCAAATATGATACACCCTCAATCACAAACGTGGTTGCTACCTATCCGGGGAATCCGCTCTGCCTTGGACTTTACAATCCATGGACGGAAAATTGGTATACGGATACAACGATCCGTTGTATGTACCCTGAACTCGGTGCTATCGCCGGATATGCCGTGACGTGCGTTTATGGTGTACCCGATCCAAACTATTCGGAACTTTCGTTTATGGATGTCATCGATGCGTTAGGTGCTTCTCAGCAACCAACCATCTTTGCCTTTGAACAGAAGTTTCCACCCGAATTCGCGAATAAAGTGGGTTTAGCGGGCGGTAACATGACGGCGGCGATGAAATCGGTCGGATGTTTGGGGGCAATCTCGAACGGTCCGTCGCGCGATATCGACGAAATTCGGCCAATGGAATTCCAGTATCTGTTAAGTGGTATCACACCCGGACACGGGGCGATGGCGGTTCAAGCCGTCAATGTGCCGGTCTCGATAGCGGGGATGGATGTCGCACCGGGTGAAATTATTCACATGGACGAGAATGGTGCCTGTAAGTTTCCGGCGGACAAATTGGAGGCGGTTCTGACAAATGTCAAGGCACTGCTTGAAGAGGAAGGCGACCGGATTGGGAAACTACTTTCAGGTCCGAAAACGGCGAAGCAGGTCCGGGCAATTTTCAGCGGGCATTCCTATGCAGAAGATGAGGAAGAATAGACGTTTTCTTTAGAAAGATTTATGGAGGCACGCATGGCATCCGCTGCAGCACAAACCTCTCTAACCCCTGAAGAATACCTCGCTTTTGAACGCAAAGCAACGACGAAACACGAATATCTGAATGGACAGATCGTCGCAATGTCCGGCGCAAGTCGCGAGCATAATCTCATCGCTGGCAACATGTTTAATGGGCTTTACACCCAATTGATAGATGGTGTGTGTGAAACTTACATCAGTGAAATGCGCGTGAAAAATTATCAAACACACTTCTATACATATCCAGATATTATACATATCCAGATATCGTTGTTGTCTGTGATGAACCACGCTTTGAGGATGATGTTTTCGATACGCTGCTGAATCCGATTGTGCTGATAGAAGTGCTTTCGCCATCCACCGAGGCGTATGATAGAGGCGAAAAATTCGCACACTATCGGCAAATTACTTCTTTGCAAGAATACGTCCTCGTTTCACAGGATCGGATGCGTGTGGAGCACTATCTTCGGCAAGGGACCCAGTGGCTCCTCACTGAATTTTGTGGACTTCAGGAAGTGCTGTCCCTCGTTTCAATTGGCTGTGAACTCCGTTTGCAAGATGTCTACAGACGCGTTGAGGTGGCCTCGGGTTAATCTAAAAGTTTCAAAAACGTCAAAACCTGATAAAAAAATTGTTTGTCAGGGGCACAAAAATTTTATATAATAAAAGGAACGTGAAAATACCGACACACCTAATCGAACCGCAAGGAAAATTAGAAAAAATGGACAACGTTTTTGAAGCCCTGAATGAACGGGGTTTTATCAAACAAACTACGAATGCTGAACAGGTGACACGCCTATTAGGTGAAGAACAGGTTACCTACTACGTCGGTTTTGATCCGACAGCATCAAGTCTGCATGTCGGAAGTCTGGTCCCGATAATGGCGATGGCGCACCTGCAACGCGCCGGGCATAAACCGATTGCAATTATCGGGGGCGGCACAACAATGATTGGCGATCCAACAGACAAAACCGAGATGCGCCCTATGTTGTCAGAGGAACAGATTTCAACTAACGGTAAGGGCATCCTTACGCAGCTGCAACGCTACTTAAATCTTGATAACGAGATAGCAGACAGTGAAAACTCGCAGATTGCACCGAAAGCCGGTAGGTTTCTCAATAATGCTGATTGGTTACTTTCGGTAAACTACATTGAATTTTTACGGGACATCGGCAAACACTTTCGGGTCAATGAGATGATTAAGGCAGAAGGGTATCGACAGCGTCTTGAACGTGAACTCGGTCTCTCATTCCTCGAATTTAACTATCAACTGCTCCAAGCCTACGACTACTTGTGTCTCTTTCGGAAATACGGATGCCGACTTCAACTCGGCGGGGACGACCAATGGGGCAATATCCTTGCCGGTGTTGATCTCGTCCGTCGCGTCGAAGGCGAACGGGTTCACGCAGTTACTTTTCCGCTCCTCACCACAGCGAGCGGCGCGAAGATGGGAAAAACCGCAGGCGGTGCAGTTTGGCTGGATGCTGAGCGGACATCGCCGTATGAATTTTACCAATACTGGATTAATGTGGACGACCGCGATGTCTCTCGCTTCTTAGCCTATTTCACCTTTCTTCCAATGGATGAGGTCCGGCGACTCGGCAATTTGGAAGATGAAGCGATTCGCGAGGCAAAGGAAGTTCTCGCTTACGAAGCAACACAACTTGCCCACGGAAAGGCAGAAGCAGATAAAGCACAGACAGCATCACGCGCAGCGTTTGGAGGTGGGAATCTCAACGATGCCGAGATGCCGACCTCGGTTATCGCACCGGAACGACTTGAAAGCGGTATTCCCATCATGGTGTTGTTCCATGAAGTCGGGTTAGCAAATTCACGTAGCGAAGCGCGGCGGCTTATTCAGCAGGGCGGTGCCTATATCAACGAAAAACAGTACCGTGCGATAGATATGGTCGTTGGTACTGACCTACTTGAGGACGATGCCCTGCTACTCCGTGCCGGCAAGAAACGTTATCATAGAATTGTTTTAAAAGCGGATTAATAGGAACTACGAATTTTATAAACGCGCCTATATCTAAGAGTGCATTATCGTAACCAGAGAGGTATGAGTATGAATGAAGGCGATCGAATGGGTCTCACTTTCGCCCGCTATTTTACCGAGCCCGGCGTTCATCCTTACGATTTGTTGGAATGGGAACGCCGCGACGCGGTCATCTACAATGAAAAAGGTGATGTCATCTTTAAACAAGAGCAGGTTGAAGTACCAGCAGACTGGACGCAGCTTGCAACAGATATTGCATCATCGAAATATTTCCGAAAAGCCGGAGTTCCCGGCGCAGAAGTGGAGGATAGTGTTCGTCAATTGGTCACGCGTGTCGCGCGCACGCTCCGTCGGGCAGGCGAAGAACTCGGGGGCTATTTCGCTACGCCCGAAGACGCTCAGACGTTTGAGATGGAATTGACACATATCCTCGTTACACAACGGGGTGCCTTCAACTCGCCTGTTTGGTTTAACTGCGGCTTGTGGCATGAATATAATATCGAAGGGGGCGGCGGTAATTACTATTGGGACCGGGACGCACAAGAAGTCAAGGTCACGACCAATGCGTACGAACACCCGCAAAATTCCGCCTGCTTTATTCAAAGCGTTGACGATTCTCTGGACTCTATGTTGGAGCTCCAGAAATCTGAAGTGCGCCTCTTTAAATACGGCAGCGGTACAGGTTCCAATTTCAGTAGCGTCCGTGCAAAAGGTGAACTCCTCTCCGGCGGTGGTGAGAGTTCGGGGGTCCTATCGTTCCTTGAAGGCTTTGATCGGTGGGCGGGTAGCATTAAATCCGGTGGTACTACAAGACGCGCTGCCAAAATGGTCATCCTTGACATGGATCACCCAGAGATATCTGACTATATTGACTGGAAACTCAAAGAAGAAGATAAAGCGAAAGCACTCATCGCCGCAGGGTACCCAGCCGATTTCAACGGTGAAGCCTACAGCACTGTCAGCGGTCAGAACAGCAATAACTCCGTCCGAATCCCAGATGATTTCATGAACGCCTATTTAGACGGAGATTCTTGGAAAACCACGTACCGGACAAGTGGTAAAGTCGCCGATGAATATGATGCCAGAACACTTATGGAGAAAATCGCCTATGCCGCTTGGGCATGCGCGGATCCGGGTGTTCAATTTGACAGCACGATTCAGAAATGGCACACTTGTAAAAACACCGGTAGGATTAATGCAAGTAACCCTTGCAGCGAATACCTCTTCTTAGACGATTCTGCTTGTAACCTCGCCAGTATTAACCTCGCCAAATTCTTGAGAGATGATAATACCTTCGACGTTGAAGGTTTCCGTGCTACTGTTCGTGTGTTCGCTACTGCGATGGAAATCATAGTCGATCTTTCTTCATACCCGACCGAACGTATAGCACAACGTTCCCATGAATATCGTCCCCTCGGACTCGGTTATGCTAATTTGGGTGCACTTCTGATGCGATTAGGCATTCCTTACGACAGCGACCAAGCGTTTGCTTACGCAGGTGCCATTACCGCTATCCTGAGTGGTAAGGGATATCAAACAAGTGCAGAGATTGCGGGGAGTATTGGTCCTTTTGCGGGGTACGCGAAGAATAGCGATGCTATGTTGGGCGTTATGCGGATGCACCGTGATGCCGCCTATAGTATCGATCCAACGACAGGGCCTCCCGAACTTTTGGAGGCAGCAAAAGCGGATTGGGATGCCTGTCTTGAAAAGGGCGAACGTTGGGGGTATCGGAATTCCCAAATTAGTGTCATCGCGCCGACGGGTACTATCTCTTTCCTCATGGATTGCGATACGACAGGGATCGAACCGGAGTTTGCGCTTGTCAAATTCAAGAAGTTGGCAGGCGGCGGATATATGAAAATCGTCAATCAGAGCGTTCGCGATGCCCTGCACAACTTAGATTATACGCAGCAGCAGATTGAGTCGATCATTACGTACATCGTTGGAACAGGCACCTTTGAAGGGACACCGAACATCAACCCAGATACGCTGAAACGAAAAGGTTTCACACCTGAAGATATTGATCGCGTGGCAGAAATGTTGCCGAGCGCGTTCGATCTGAATCTTGCCTTTGCCCCCGGTTTTCTTGGAGAAGAGTGTCTTGAACGGTTAGGGATCACCGAGGAAGCAGCAGCGGATCCGAGTTTCGATCTCCTCTCTGCAATCGGATTCAGTGAAGACGAAATTAGTGTAGCGGAAGAAGTTATATGCGGTACAGGCACGGTTGAAGGGGCACCGCATCTCTCACCGACGCACTACGCTGTTTTTGATTGCGCCGTCCAGTGTGGTAAAAATGGCACTCGCTACATAAATCACATGGGACCCCTGCAAATGATGGCGGCTGTGCAACCCTTTATCTCCGGTGCTATCTCCAAGACCGTTAACGTCCCACACGACGCAACAGTCGATGACATTAAAACGTTATATGTAGAGGCGTGGCGACGTGGGGTCAAATGTCTTGCCGTTTATCGTGATGGCAGCAAAGGCAGCCAACCGCTTTCAACCCGAAGCCAACAGGATACGGAGAGTGAAACCGATGCGGTTACTGCTGATACGCTCACTGAACGCCCCATCAGGAAACGTCTCTCAGACACACGTTCTTCTCTTACGCACAAATTTAGCGTTGGTGGTCATGAAGGCTACATTCACGTTGGATTTTATGAAGACGGTAGCCCCGGAGAAGTTTTCCTCCGTATGAGCAAAGAAGGCACAGCCGTCTCTGGACTGATGGACTCTGTCGCGGTTCTTACCTCTATTGCGTTGCAGTACGGCGTGCCGTTAGAGTCGCTCGTTAATAAGTTCAGCCATGTCCGGTTTGAACCGTCAGGTTTCACATCTAACCCTGACATTCCGATGGCGAAGTCGATTATAGATTACGTTTTCCGGTGGCTCGGCACACAGTTTCTCACTGAGGAACCACAAGCGGGGAACATGATAGATATGGATGAAGAGATGGTACCTCCTGAGGAACTCCATCCCTACGGACACGGTAGTAACGGTGAAACAGATTCATGGTTGGCGCATGAGAAGCAGGTCGTTCTCGAATATGCGGATGCACCGCCCTGTCTCGAGTGCGGTGCCCTGATGATGAGAAGCGGGGTCTGCTATCGCTGTGCGAATTGTGGCGCAACGAGTGGCTGTTCCTAATTGCTTCTTCCAACAGATTGCAGGCGCGCTTCGTAAGCGCGCCTTTTTGTTTTCTTAAGCAGTTCTTGATTTCGTTGCCATCAAGTCATTGGATCGGGTATAATAGAAGGGCTTGAGTTGAGTAGATGGTCGCGTCCCGAGCGTAAGCCTTACGATCGGGATGAGGAAAGTCCGGACTCCACAGGGCAGGATGCTGGGTAACACCCAGGAGCGGCGACGCTATGGAAAGTGCAACAGAAAGTAGACTACAA
>CAZGAW010000066.1:0-28789 GCA_964523645.1 uncultured bacterium
TGTGAGCAACTGGGGTTGTGGCGAGACAGGTAAAGCCGATGGGTCAAACCAGTCGGTTTGTTGGAAAATTCGAGACACCGTAATGAACACTACTTTGTTAGCCTTGTCAAATAGATAGCAATTTCTATGCCAAATTTAAAACGATAGAAAAACAGGCGATATTACGGAGTTACTGAGTTTAGGGTGGGTATTCGCTGCACAAAATAGGGCAAAGGGAGATATGACTGCACGGATTTGTGCAAGTGTAAATAAAAAGAAAGGTAGTTATGGGACAGCAGGGATGCTGCCCCATGAAAAACTATCGGATAGCAATCGGGTTACCAGGAGAACCCGTCGCGCCTTTAAGGCGAAGCGGTGCGAAACTGAAGGCGAATTCGTAGACTTTCGCCGCCGCTAACTCTTCCGTGATAATGTTCTCAAGATTGTAAATGCCGTGTTTAACGATAAACAACTGATGCACCGGAAACGCGAGGGTTTCATCAGGATTCGGAACGACCTCGATTCCCCAGTTATCACTACACAACATCACAATCTTCTGATCAACAAGGTATTGTCCGGCTTCCAACCCGATGCCGGGTTCCGTAGCACCATAGCGATCGTTGTCCGTCATCCAGAATTTACCCCAGCCGGTGTGGATGATCACAACATCACCAGGTGTAATCTGGACACCCTGCTTTTTCAAGGCACCCTCCAGATCGGCGCGCGTAATTTCATAACTATCGCCGAGGCAGTCAACGCCTTTATAACGAGCGACATCAATGAGCACACCGCGGGTCACGATCGGTCCCACGTTCTCCACACCGAGTTCCGTGAGCCCTTCGGCTTTAGCGAAATCGTGTTGGTCCAATCCGTTGTAGTAGAGGTCGCCGATACCGATGTGACCGAGTCCATCAAATTGCGTACCGATTTGACCGATTTCACCACTGAAAATTTCCTCAAACCACGTCGTTTTGTTTTCACCGAGCGGACCCGACATCGCCGGAATCCGCAAGCTGTAATGCCGCGTTCCGAAAACAGGGATGCCACTTTCATAGACCCTGCCGAGTTGAAAGACTTCACCGGTTTTAATCAAACTCGCGGCTTCCAATACTTTCGCTGGCGTTAGGCGGTTTACAGCACCCCGCCGATCATCGGCACCCCATTCGGAAGGGAACCACGATTCTTGTGTGAGGGTAACGGTTGCTGTGAGGGCAAGTATGCCAAAGACAAGCCCAAACAAAATAAAAGACTGGTATTTTTTCGACTTTTTGAACATAATTACCTCCTGAAATAGTCGTCAGCAATCAGGGCGGATTTTTCAAAAATCCTTTCAGCAGTCAGTTTCAAGAGATTAATACGAAACGAACGCCTCTTAACTGATGACTGGTTGCTGACAGTCATTAACAAACAGATATAGACCCTGTCCCTACAAACAACGAAAGGTCCTATGGCATTTACCGCAATCGCCTTAATTCTGCTGTCAGCATTTTGCCACGCCTTATGGAATTTCTACGGAAAATCTAGCAAAGATACGCGAATCCTCTTTTTCTGGTGCGGGTTTTACACCATAGTTATAGCGTTCATCGCCTTCGGTATCAAGCAACCGGTGATTCCGAAACCGGTATGGATCTATATCGCTGGTTCCGCCTTTATCCACCTGTTATACAAACTATCCTTGACGCATGCTTATACCGTTGGTGAGATTTCATTCGTCTATCCGATTGCGCGCGCCGCACCAGCTTTCCTACCGCTTTTCGCCTTTCTCTTCCTAAACGAACGAGTTTCCGTGCCAGGTTTGATAGGTATCTTATGTGTGATGGCTTCCATACTTCTCTATCAACAGCGCGAAGCACGCATCCAGTTCAAAGCGTTCTTCCGATTCCTACGCCAACATGATGCCCTCTGGGCTTATGCTACCTTAGCGAGCGTCATTGGGTACTCACTGATAGACAAACAGGGGATGTCTGAATTTCATCGCTATTCGACAGACGCGCCTTTGTGGCGAGCCGTGACCTACTATTTAATGGAAAACAGTATCTCACAAGTTCTTTATGGATTGTCTTGCCTCGTTCGGTTTCCACACGAGCGGATTGCAGAAATTGGGCGCACAGAATGGAAGCGAGCACTCGCTGTTGTTGTGCTCTCGTTGGTATCCTATTCGCTTATCCTCTACGTCCTAATGACCGAGAAAGTCAGCTACGTGACCGCAGTTCGACAGTGTTCTGTCATTTTCGTTGTTTTGCTCGGTGGGTACGCCTTGAAGGAGACCTATACAAAACGTCGCTTGATCGCGGCTATTGTGATGGTCTTCGGCATCTTCTTGATTGCTAATTTTTAATTTTCCTTGCGGTTCGCTTAGGTGAATTGGTTCAATAACGTTATTCGCCGTAGACCTGCCTGTGTGTTTTTGCTTGGGGTTTTTGATAGGGTGTTTCTGCGTATTTCTGAGTATTGTTGCAGGCTACATCTTTAGGGTCATCAGAAACCTGCGCGTAAGCCATACGGAGCGCAGAACCGAAACATAATAAGTAAAAACCTCAACCGAAGGAAACACCCAATTTGACGCTCCGTTCGGGATGGTTATCCATCTCTATGTAAGCTTCGACTGAATCTTCAAACGGCACCACCGGATCAACGACATCTTCACAATCAAATCTGCCCTGGACAAGCCATTTCCAGCAAGTATCAACGATGCGCCTGAAATTCCAACGCGGATGATCTCGGTTCGGATCGCTGTTGGCGCGTGCAAAAATTATGTTCGGAATGTTGACATGCGCGACGGCTCCGAGATCGAGTCCACCTGTACACGCTTTCGCGCGTCCCGCATAGACGATTGTTCCTTCAAAGGTGACACTGCGCAGGGCATCATCAAGTGCTTCGTAGATTGCGCTGGTCTCCACAGCCACATCAACACCAAGCCCACCCGTCGCCTCTTTAAGCACTTCGCCGGTATTGCAGGCAGTTGGATCAATAACAAGCTCGGCTCCCGTTTTTTCAGCGACTTTCCGCCGTCTTTCAAGCGGGTCTACGGCAGCAACGAAATCAGCCCCTGCGATTCGCGCCATCTGCACCGTCATCAACCCGATAGCACCTAACCCAAAGACAGCCACCCGCTCGCCAACGCGCACTTTCCCATCACGAATCGCAGACATTGCGAAGTGTGCTGGATCGTAACAGACCGCCTCTTTCCACGTCATCTGGTCAGGCATCTTGAGGACGCTCCCGGCGCGCCACGTGTGCGTTTCCTTGAGGTGTCCGTGACTTGTGACGCGTTCGCCGATCTCGAAACCCTCCACATCATCGCCGATTTCAATAATTTTTCCGACGCACATATTCCCAAGTCCCATCGGAAAATTTGCGCTGTTGTATCCGTAGTATGCTGTCAGTTCCGTGCCGCGTTTGGGTGCACCGAATTCGACTTGAACGCGGACGCTGCCCGCTGGGACAGGACCATCTTCATACGCTCTTAAAACGGGTTGCCGAGGGGCAACCGCGACTAATTCCCTTGGCATGTTGGTCTCCTATGTTTCAATTAGCACGGTTAAAAACAAAATCATAAGCCAAGCCTACCAAGCTATCTATCACTCGCTCACTTTTCTTCAACTTTTCAGTTGGAACACACATATCAAATTCCTCCATATAGGTCTCAATTCGTTCACTTGTGTAATCCATCAGTGCCACCGAAACGTGGTTTTCGCTGGCACACGTCGAGCATACAGGGGCCACGAAACAAGGATTATTATACCATACAAAAATTTAGAGGACAAACAGAATCGCCTTGATGGACAGAGCCTCCGATTGTGGGAGTTTTTTCGTTTCTGATCGAGATTTTTGGGGTAGGCACACTTACCAAAAGTGCACCTACCGGTGAATGTGAAGCATAGAACTAATGGGGAATCCCCAACTGATGCATTCGACGGTGAATTGCCTCTCGTGCCTCTTGGAACGGACGAGAAAGGAATTCCAAATGGTCATCCTCGCCGTGGTGGTGTGTAACAGTACCGGGTTCGTGATGGCGCGCTGTCTGTTGGATATAAGACAACCCACCCTCAATCAAGGTCAGCATGTAGTTCGCCGTTTCCGGATCGAACATCCACCACTCACCTCCGACTGCAATGTAGACCGGAGAGGTGTGCGCAATGATACCGCGCCCCCAACCATCGTGATGTGGAACGGCTTGTGCGTAGTTCGGTCCACCGCATCGCGCAGCAATCCAAGAATGCTTGTCAACTTTTAGATTCGCTTTCAGGTGCAGATGCGCTTTACCATCTTTCTCCTCAGTCGAAGCAACCACTTGTCCTGCCTGAATAATCTGCAACGTATGGATCGGAAAGATAGAATCCGCAGAGGCTTCAACTTCAACAGTGCCGCCATTACCGGGCAAATTAATCGTGCTACCGATGGGTTGTCCATCGACCGTAAGCCGGATCATCGGTCCACCGCTGAGGAACGTGTTGCCAGCACTCATGTATTTGCACCAGTTATCGTAATTGAATTCCTCATTGTCAGGGATATGAACGTAGGTACGATAAACGCCTACCGGGACATCGCTGCTCATTTTATCTGTCCCGCCGACAAGGGGGAGCTTATAGCCGCAGTTGAGGTAACGGTAGTACTCAATGTGTCCATACATGGCGTTGGTGAGATATTCAACAGCGTCAACACGTCCAGTAGCGATGAGTGTCGCGGGTTCGCAATTCGGATTCGGAATGTGCGGCAAAACAACAGTGCCGCCTTGTGCGTGACACGCATCCGCCCAATGCGAAAGCGTGACCTCCATGTTCCCACCGAGTTCGGCTTCCCCAGGGCCATCGGAACACCACGGCGCGACCTGTTCCTTTAAACCGAGGAGCGTGAGATGACCGAGGAGATGCTGACGATTTTCCTGCGTCGCATAGACAATGCTCCGTCCATCGGCAGAGGTTGTCGGTCTTCCGATGAACTCCTCTGTATTCGTAAAGAGGTGTCCCCACTGCGAGAGGAGAAGGTTCACAACACCAAGATCTTCGCCTTGTGCTTCGGTATGCGCCCCTTGCGTAGATAGGAAATGCACGTGCGTATCGCCGCTGAAATAGCGTTCGGCGTTCATATCGCACCACCGCTTTAACCGCAGTGTTAATTCGCGTTGTCCGGGTTTTATGTTGACGGTGGTTCGCAAAGGCGTGTATTCAAAGCCGCGAGCGACATCAACGATAACGTCCCCACGAGGGAGCCATCCCTGACAGGTGCCGTCAATATAGGCATAACTAATCTGTCCGAGTCGCACATCACCACCGACATCTACGTGCCACGTACCCATGTTTGAATTGACGTGGGCGTGGTGTCCGTGCGGCGCGTACGGCACGCCGTGCGGGGAACGGAAATGGACACGACACGGCACGGGTTTGTTCGTATCTTCATCAATCACGGTGGTATGCACCCAGTTCCTGCCGGCGTCAATGACTTCTACCTTAACCCGTTCGTTGGGTTGAACAGTCCCTTTTTCTTCGACTTCGCCCCAGTTAACGGTGCCGAGCGTCTCACCTCGGTTCTTGACTTCAACACTTGCAGACGGCGTCGCGGATACTTCAACATACGCAGGACTGCTTTTGTTGTTTTGGGATTCACCCCAGCCTTTGAAATCGTCATTGATAAAGGCATCAGGCTCGTTTTCCGGCAATGGATACGGATAAGTCGCAACGCCACGGTCAACATTGACTTCCATATCAAAGGGTTTGTCGGCATCCTCAGATTGCGGAAGTGTGATTTTGACTTCGCGGCGCGGACGACGCGGGATCGGGTCTTCGTCAAGATAACCGAGCGTGATCGCTGCGACAATAAAACGCCGTTCTTGGGGCTGAATTTCGATTGAGGCGACTTCAGCCCCGTCCCTCAGATTTTTCCAGACCCACAAATAGTAGTCGCGCGGTGTGCCTTGGCTCACTTCGGTTTGTCGGTTGCCCGCGGACCCCCAAGCTCCCTCGTGCCGCGCCGCTAAACTTTCCTGTCGGTCAGGTATCGCAAGGAACGTCTGTTGTCCCCAACCCTGTGGCACACTGCCAATTTCAAAGCGTTCGCGAATTGGGACGCTCACCGATTCACCATCGGTATAATGGAAAACATAATTGGCAATCAGTCTGCCGATCGGTTCGCCTTCAGGGATGCGCGACTCAAGCAAACGATGCACAAAGATAACCCGTTTTGGGCTCGCACCGACAGGCACTTCGATGGGATCGGTGCTAACGTTTTCACCGAAGCCCAAAAAACAGGTCGTGCCTTCAGGGATGTCGAAAGGAAGCCCGTGGAACGTCTGTGTCCCTACATTCGGCGTTGCGTTTTCGCCGATAATTTCTGCGCCGACATTACACAAATTGGAAAGTGAAATAGGTTGATAATCTTGCATGATAAACCTCAATTTTGGCTATCAGCGGTCAGCAATCAGCAGTCAGCAAAGAGGCTTTCCGAACACTGTCAATTCCTGTTGGGTTTGAGCGTTTCAGAAAACTGAAAAGGGCCCCATTGACAGCCAAAAGTTCTTACTGCTAAGTTACTGAAAACCGACAACTGACAACTGACAACTACTTAGAGCGGGAAGTCAATTGACCGTCCCTGTTCAGAGGACATATAGAACGCTTGCATAAGCTCCGTGAGATTCCGTCCATCTTGAATCGTAATCGTCATCGGTTCATCGCGAAGGATGGCGTTAATCCACTGCTGCATCGGTTCAGGTGGTGCAGCCGGGGCGTTGGCGATGTATTCCGCTTTCTCCTCATCAGAAAGTTTGCGAGTCTCAAAATGCATGTCACCGTGTCCTGCAGCAAACGAGCCTTCTGTGCCGAAAATCTCAAGCATATTTGGACCAGAACGGTGCGTCCAAGCAACATCAATCACACCGAGTGCCTTGTTTGCGAATTCAACGACCGAAACGCTGTTATCATCAATCGGGAAGTTGCCTGTAAAATTGTTAATCTTGGCGATAGCACTCTTCGGTTCACCCATCAGCCATCGGATAACATCAACACGGTGGCACCCTAAATCGAAGAGTGCCCCACCCCCGGCACGTACTGGATCCGCAAACCATGCGCTCGTGCCGCTGAACCAACTGTCCAGTGCGGCGGAATGCGCAATCCGCCCCCGACCAAACGTTATGTCGCCGAGAAGTCCATCATCAATCGCTTTTTTTGCAAATAGGATTTCAGGGTTCGCACGGGACGGCAGCGAAATCATGAACTTCACACCCGCCTTCTCAACAGCATCAATAATCGGATCACATTCCGCGACGGTAATCGCAAGTGCTTTCTCGGTGAAGATATGTTTGCCAGCTTCAGCAGCGGCAATGATTACACGCGGGTGGTCGGATGTGATTGCATCAACAGAAACCGCATCTACATCATCACGACTCAGAACTTCATCAAGATCGGTGTAGAAAGGGACTTCGTATTGTTCAGCGGCACCTCGGCCACCGCTACCATGGTCAAATTCATCCTCGTCCCAGACAGCAACGAGTTCAGTTTCAGGGTTTTCGTGAATTCTTCGGGCGTAGCCACCGGCGTGGACATGCGCCATGCTGAGCTTTGCGACTCTAATCATTTTTTTAGTTTTCCTTGCGGTTCGGTCAGAGCGGGTTTAGAATTTGAAATACCATTCCGCAGATCCGCTCTCCATTACATTACGGGCTATGTTTCGTTTTTCTAATAGGACTTACGCAATCCCGTGATTTTGCTTAACTATCGACCCGGATTTCCTTAAAAAATGTGGAAGACGCGTCAATGGTTAAAGCCCTAAAACATTGGAGCAATCCAATAACCAAGTAGCCCAAAGCACCTCTTGATTTATCCAATCCGGCCAACGGAAGAGCGGGTCGCGTGATGGTTCCAGCCACGAAGCACTAGTTGGACGTTGGTGTGGCGATTTTCGGCTTCGATTTCATCATCACCTGCATGCATCTGAACGAGAACGCTTTTTCGCGTCTGGTTTGAACGATTCGGCATCGAGCCGTGCAGCGTGAAGTAACTAAAGAAAAGCACATCTCCGGGTTCCGCTTCTAAAACGGTTGCGTTCTCAATTGGATATTTATCAGTAACTTCAGCATTCGCACCGCTTCCCATCATGCCGTCAGTGCGTCCGAGCTGCTTGTGGGAACCCGGATAGACACGGACACACCCCATCTCATCCGTCGCTTCTGAGACGTAGATGATGGCGGCGATCATACTGTCCTTGACGGAGGGGAAATACTGCCAATCTTGGTGCATCGGGAACGGCGCACCTTGTTCTGGGGGCTTGCAGAAGAGTTTGGAATGATGCAGCATAATATCCGGTCCGAGGATAGCTTCGGTAACATCAAGAAATTTCTTCTGCATAAACGCCTGCAACCAGACGCCGGAAAAACTTTGGATATTGTGGGTATGAATGATAACCGATTCACCGCCATCAAGCGCATCCATCAACCGACCACCCCAACGCGCGTTGACATTTTCATCGCTTTTGAGGAGCTGATCCACCACCCGATCAAAGTCGCTTTCCATTACCTTAATCTCTTCGGGTGAATAGACCCCTTTGGCGAAATAGTATCCATTTTCGTGAAAGAATTTTCCAATATCTGACATTATGTTTTTCTAACCTCCACACTTTTGTAGCGCAAATTTTAGCTTGCTGCGCTCCTTTAGGCTAATTACTATGGGACCCCTGCGCTAAAAGTTTATTAAACCAATTTAACGAGAGACTCTCATCGGTACTATCGGTCTCCGCAGCCGCTCGCTGTAACTCGCTAAATCTTTTGAAAAGAGCGAACCGTCCATCCTCCAGAATTCCGACAAAGTTTTTGTCCCGCGAATCAGTACTACACACCTTAGAAACATCGTCAAGCCGATTGGTAGCAATAACGATGGTTTTTCCCATCGCTTGGAGTTCACTGAGCAGCTCCGCCATTTCGTTCTGACCGCTGGGATCAAGCGGGGCGAGGGGTTCATCAAGGAGCCACAGTTGCGGTTCGTGAAGAAAGGTTTTGGCAAACAAAAGTCGCTGTCGTTCTCCGCCTGATAGAATACCAATTTTGACCTCACTTAAGTGTTGGATGTCCATTAATTCGAGTACCCCATCGATCGCGCTAGCGCGCTCACGCTTCTCCAATTTGTATGCAGCAGCAAAAAAATTGAGGTAATCCACAACAGACAATTCGGGATACCCCTCAAATGCAACAGGGATATACCCGATACTTGGACGCACCTGCTTCAGGTTCGCAAATGCCTCAATGCCATCAATAGAGACACTCCCTGATGTCGGTTCGACTAAAGTTGCCAAGATATTGAGGAGGAGCGTTTTCCCCGCGCCATTTCTACCGAGTAGGATGAGGCACCCTCCGGATGCCACCTGAAACGTGAGTTCCGTAAGAACGGGTTTCTTGTCAAAGGATTTGGACAGGTTTTGGACCTCAAGCATTGCATTTGTTCTACTATATGTGAACGACATGGCGGAGCATGCCTACTACTATTAACTTAGGTCGACCTTGACGGGTCTGCCGAGTTCAGCGGATTGCCATGCAGCTTCGGTCAATTGAATGACGCGCAAGCCGTTCGCAACACCGATCGGATTCTCCGTCCGTTCACCGCGGATAAGTTCAATAAAAGCAACATCTTTGTTGCCCTGCGCTGGCATTTCAGATGTATCAACAGGTTTCGCTTGACCATCGCGTTCTTGGCGATAGAGTGTCCCTTCACGAAGATGGAGCGCACCCTCCTCTAACCAGACAGAAAAAGCCTCTTGCACCCCACCGTAGGCGTGTCCAACGATGCTAATATTGCACAAGGCACCCGTATCAAACTTGATTGTCATCGCTGTGAGGACATCCACATCAATGTCCAAATTGTCTATCATCGCGAAGACGTTTTCGGGACTCGCTTCCAACACCCAAAGAAGAATGTCAATCAGGTGGCTTCCAGAGTCGTTCAACTGTCCGCCGCCACCGAGGAACGGATCTTGTCGCCATTTTCCTTGCTGATTCCGATACCAGTTCTGCGATTGATGTGCGGCGACGAAGTTAACGCGCCCGAGTTCACCACTCTGGACAACTTCGCGGCAGTATTGATAGGTAGGACTCAGATGTCGTTGATAGCCTATCATTAGGTGCAAGCCTGTCTCTTCTACCTTCGCTATTACTTGCTTGGCGTGATCCACCGTGCAGACCATCGGTTTTTCGGTATGTACGTGACATCCGGCATCCAGTGCGTCCATAATATGCTGGAAATGGAGACCGTGCGGTGAACTAATAACCACGGCATCCGGTTTGACGGCATCTAACATCTCAACGTGGTCTGCGTAAGTAGGAAGTGAAGCGTCTAAACCAACAGTTTCTTTGAATGCTTCAAGCGAGGCTTCACTTGGATCCGCGAGCGCGACAATCTCTACATCTTCGACACTTGAAACGCTGCGTCCATGCCCACGGGCGTTGCCACCACACCCAATGAATGCAAAATTTAATTTCTGTTTTGGCATACATACTCCTAACAGTATTATCGTTTATGTTCAATAAAATTCGATAAAGTTACGAACGTAACCTATCACAACCTGTAACAAAAATGCAAGCGTTAATTTGTGGATTAGGATACCGAATATATCGTGTCAATATGCTTCAAAACACGTCGAGGACAATCGAAATGTTTAATAAATGAACAGTATCGCACAAATTATGACAGAAATAGGTCGAAATTGACCGATTTTAGGTAAAATTGGGAATGGCATAAAACTTGCAACAATAATTAAAACACAGCTTTCGATGGCATCAGACATCTGACCGATATACAATAAAATAAAATTCAGAGGAGAATGTTAGCATGAAAAAATCGCTTTATCTTTTTCTCATTATAAGTTTAGGTTTGTTAGTCAGTTGGATTCCAAGTGCAGGTGCGAAAAAAGATGGCGACGAAAAAGTTAAGGATAGCGACGAAAAAGTTGTGGAAGTGGAGGAGGTCACGGTAACAGCAACGCGTGCCGAGAAGGAACCTTTCAACACACCAAACGCTATCACTGTTATTAATTTAAAACAACTGGAACGCTCCAACGCAGAGCACGGCTCCAATCTACTTCGAGATTCCGTCGGCGTAATTGCACAGGAGACAACAGTCGGACAGGGATCGCCGATGCTTCGGAGCTTAACTGGCTACCAGACGTTAATACAAGTTGACTGGGTCCGCCTCAATAATTCGACATTCCGTTCAGGACCCAACCAGTACACGGCAACCATCGGACCAGAGATGTTAGATCGAGCAGAGATCTTACTCGGTTCAAGCTCGATGCTATATGGAAGCGGTGCGATGGGTGGTGTTGTTAGTTTCTTTACGAAAGCCGTTCCAATTAATCCAGCGCAGCAAACCTGGGATATACATCCACGGCTCCTGGCTCGCTATTCGACTGCTACACAGGAACGACTCGGTCGGTTAGAGGTAACAGGAAACAAAGGTCGATTCGGATTCATTGCTGGTGGTGGCGTACGTTTCTACGGCGATATGAACCCTGGAAGCGGGTACGACCTCCACTACAAAAACCGAAAGTTTGAAATCGTGAATGAAATGCCAAATGGTGTGAAACTCTATCGCTATGATGAAATAGGCAAGTTGTCAAAAGATAACATCCCAGAGAGATGGCTCATTGACAACGAAGGACCTCTGAGTTGGAAAGCCTACGATGCCGATGCCAAAATTGCGTATAAACTCAACGACACAAGCACTCTGAACGTTGCCTACCAGATGTGGCGGCAACCGCAAACACCGCGGTATGATAAAATTGCGCCGCAAGAGTTTGATGAATTCTTTTTTGAACCACAAAACCGTGATCTTATCTATGCTAATTATTTAGTAACCCCAGGAGCAGGCAACATTGACACGTTCCGAGTAACAGCCTCTTATCATCGTCAAAAAGAGGGGCGCAACGAAATGGTACACAGCGCAACATCTCGGCGGCAGCGATACGATACGGTTAACACCATCGGCTTAAGTGCCCAAGCGGTTAGTTCGATCCTTCCGCGGCAACGCTTCGTCGGAGGTGGTGAATTCTACTTGGATATGTTGCAGAGTCGGACAGTCAAAACGGATACCAAAACAGGCAAACAAGACATCAACGAGGACCTGGGGCGTTTTATTGACGGCTCCCAGTTTTGGGATGCAAGTCTGTATCTTCAAGACGAAATTACAGTACATGATCGTGTAGAACTCGTACTCGGCGGTCGCGCAACGTTTTATCAAACTAACGCTGATCTCTCTCTTCGAGACAAGAGCTTCGATGCGTTCAATGTGTTTGATAGCAGTTTAACAGGAAGTGCCGGGGTGGTGGTCGGCTTGACAAACTCACTGAACTTCGTCAGTAGTTTCGCTACAGCATTCCGCGCCCCCTCGTTGAATGATACAACAGCGGTAGAAGTCACTAATGAGGGTGTTACGGCACCGAGTCCTGATCTTGAAGCCGAAACTTCATGGACAGTTGAAGGCGGCCTCAAAGCGAAACATTCCTATTTCCGTGGTTCCGTAACCCTATTTCACAGCAAGGTTAACGGCTTAGTTGCGCGGAGACCCGTGCAAGAAGCCTACACAGATCAAATGCTACCTCAACTCCATCAAGACCTCATCAGCGAATACGAGGGTATCGACGTCCTTGTATTCGATAATGTCGATGAAGCACAGTTTCAGGGAATTGAATTCGCCGGACTCATTCCGATTCAATCCGCATGGTCGGTCTTTGGGAATGCAGCATTGCTACGGGGGGAAGTGCTCAAGATTGGCGGTAAAGCACCAGATCCGAAGAAGCCTTGGGAGGCACGCACCCGAAGAGAACCTCCGTTGAATGGGATCATTGGGATTCAATGGGAACCGCTGAATACACAGTATTGGGCAATGTTCTTTGTGCGCGGCGCAGCCGAGCAGAGACGATTGAACAGAAGCGACATCCGAGATCCACGAATTCAAGGTTCAACGCGCGATCCAGCGGAAGTTAAATTTGATGCCAACGGTGCCGCTATAGATGCTGGGACACCGGCATGGTTTACCCTGAACGTCCGCGGTGGGGTTAAGCTCTTTGATTATACACGTTTGACACTATCGCTTGAGAATCTACTGAATAAGCGGTACCGTCAACACGGTTCCGGTGTAAACGCTCCTGGTTTCAACGTGAGTTTGAGTCTGGACAATCGGTTTTAAGGGTTGTTAGTTATCGGTTATTAGTTGTTGGTTAAGAGGTTTCATGCAACAATTTACTTACCACTTTCTTGGGTGCTCCAAGTTTGGGAAACGGTTACAAAAACCGAAATTCTTAACTGATAACTGAAAACCGACGACTGACAACTATTCACAGCACATCAAATTTCCGTTTAATAAATTCCACCACAACTGCGGGCACCATCTCCCGTAATTTCTCCTCGCTTACCTTCCGCTGCGCCATCTGCACAACCTCCATCACGAGTGTTGAACTGATATGTGCGTATTGCGTGTTCGCCATCATAAAGAGGGTATCAATATCTGGTGCAATCTGCTGATTCATTCGCGCCATCTTGAATTCCCATTCAAAATCGGAAACTTCGCGGAGTCCACGGACAATTGCGCACGCCCCGCGTGTTTGGGCGTAATGTACCGTCAATCCGGTATATCCGTCAATCGTGGCTTGCGGGTACGGACCAATGACAACTTCAAGCATCTCAATGCGTTCCTCAAGTGTGAAACGCGCCGGTTTAGCGGGATTCACACCAATAGCAACGATAAGTTCATCAAAGACCCCAAGGTTGCAAATGCGATCAATGAGATCGGCGTGTCCGTTGGTGACTGGATCGAAACTTGCGGGAAAGATGGCAATTTTATTTGGCATATTTTTTAATGATTCCTTGCGGTTCGTTCGGATACGTCTGAATCTACAGGTTGTTCTCCGTCTCACTGAAGAAACGCCGAAGCAATACGCAGAAATACTTTCTTCGCATTGGATTTCAGCGTTTGCAAAAAGACCCCTGCATTTCATTACGGGCTGTACACTTCCGTTCACATTTTATCACAACTGCCTACGTAAAGCAAGTCCTCCTGTTTTTAGCAAAATCAAAAAAAGTTGCTTGTATTTTTGCAGGCGTGATATAATAGCAACATTACATAGCAAGGAGGCTAACGAATGGCAAAAATTAACACACTCGTCTTTGCAGGCGGAGCGATCCATGACTGGAAAGGCTGTAGTGATGAAATTGTGAAGGTGCTTTCACAGCGTGATGAATTTGAGATTACCAGAGTCGAGGAAGATCTCGATGCACTCGTTTCACCGAATTTAGATCCCTACGATCTTATCGTTTTCTATTATACAGTCGGCGAGATTTCGGACGCGCAAAAGAACGGCTTACTCAACCATGTCGCTTCAGGTAAAGGATATGTCGGTGTGCATTCGGCGGCAGATTCGTTCCGCGGCTGTCCAGAGTACCGTTCAATGGTAGGCGGCTATTTCGTTACACATCCACGCTACCGCGACTATCAAGTCAGTATCGTGGACAGTGAGCACGAGATCACAGAAGGTCTCGACGAGTTTGTTGTGACGGATGAGCAGTATATTCTTGATTACGATCCTCGGAACCATATACTTGCGTCAGCATTATGGCAAGGTGCCGCGGCACCAGTCGCATGGACAAAGAACTGGGGTGAGGGTAAAGTTTTCTATCTCGCACTCGGCCATGATGCAGCAGCGTGTCAGCACGAGATGTTTGGAACGCTCTTGGAACGCGGTGCCCTCTGGGCAGGTAGCGCGGAATAGGCGAATAGCCGTCAGCCGTTGGCTATCGGTAAAGAGGTAGCTGTGGCAGTCACAGAATAGAAACTGCCACAGATTCTACCCGCTGAATACCACACGTGTATTCAGCATTGATTCAGATTTCTGACCGCTGACGGCTAATAGCCGAAAGCCACTATGAAACAGAAAATTACCAGTATTCAGACAGTCCCTGAATTGCCAGCACATCAACAACTCTTTCTGAATGGCGCGCCGTTTGTCGTAGTTCACGCATCTTTGATTGAAAAATTTGGGCTGCGTATCGGCTTAGAAATTGAAGCCGAGATCATCGAAAAGTTAATTGCGGCTGATGAAGTGATGCGTGCGAAGAACTACGCACTAAGACTCCTCCGTGAAGAGAAGGATAACACCACAGTAGACGAATCCGAGAATCCCCGTTCCACAAGCAAACCCAAAATGTACACCAAAAATGAGATGGAACAGCGGCTTGCGCGAGAAGGCTTCTCAACCCAAGCGATTGAAACGACTATTGAGGAGTTGATTCATTCTGGACATATTCGGGACCGAAAGTATGCAGAAAACTGGATAGCGCGTAGACAAAAATCAAATCCACGAGGCAAAACACTGCTAAAGAATGAACTTGTTGAGAAAGGCGTTGACCGAAAAATAGCAGAACAGGTCGTAGCGAAAGTAGAAACCGAAGATGAAACGAAAGTCGCACTCCAGATTGCCCAAAAACGGGCGAAGCAGTATAAACGGCTCCCAGTTCATGTCGCCAAACGTCGATTACACGGATTTTTGGCACGACGCGGATTTGGATCCGAAGTGGTTCGACACGTACTCAAGCAGATTTTTTAAGGTACAAGCACATCAGCCTTTTGTAGCCGTTTTTGTCTTGACTTCTCTGTAAGAATAGACTACAATAGGAATAGGATAATCAGGAGCGTCTTTAAATATGACATCAGATGAAATTAGAACCAGTTTCTTAGAATATTTCCGCAAACACGGGCACACCATCGTGCCGAGTGCGTCCTTGATACCTGCAGGGGACCCGACGTTGCTGTTTACCAACGCCGGTATGAACCAGTTCAAGGATGTGTTTCTCGGTATCGGACAGCGGGAGTACACGCGCGCTGTTGATACACAAAAATGTCTTCGGGTCAGCGGTAAACACAACGATCTCGAAGAGGTTGGTTACTCGCCGAGCCACCACACCTTTTTTGAAATGCTCGGAAACTGGTCTTTCGGTGATTATTACAAGCAGGAAGCCATCGCTTTTGCTTGGGAACTGGTGATCGAACTTTGGCAGATTCCGAAGGAGCGTCTCTGGGCGACAGTCTATCTTGAAGATGATGAAGCGGAAAAACTTTGGCTCCAAGAAACAGACCTACCCCTCTCGCGCATCCGTCGCTGTGATAAGGATAACTTCTGGGAGATGGGTGAAACGGGTCCTTGCGGTCCTTGTAGCGAACTCTTTGTTGACATGGGCGTTGAAGCCTACCCCGAAACTGCGAATGATCCAGATGCAGGGCCCAATACGAGTGATCGCTTCCGGGAATTCTGGAATCTGGTGTTCATCCAGTACAACCGCAACGAAAGCGGTACGCTTGAACCGCTGCCAGCAACACACGTAGATACAGGTATGGGCTTCGAGCGGATTACCTCCATATTGCAAGGCGTTGATTCAAACTACAAGACAGATCTGTTCACGCCGCTCTTGTCAACAATTGCCGATATGACAGACAACGCGTATTTTGATGATGAACGGGGATTACCACACCGAGTGATCGCTGACCATATCCGGTGTTTGACCTTCGCGATCGGCGACGGTGTCATGCCCTCCAACGAAGGACGCGGTTATGTCATCCGCCGAATCTTACGACGGGCTGTGCTTTACGGCAAGAAATTAGAGATGAACGAAGCCTTCATCTACCGGCTCGTTGACAACGTCATTGACTTGCTCGGCGATGTGTTCCCCGATGTCTTGCCGCGCCGTGAGTTTATCACGCGTACAATCCAAGGTGAAGAACAACGCTTTCATCAAACTATAGAACGCGGTTTGGAGCTCCTCGATAGTTCATTTGACACGCTCACAGAAAAACGGAGTACACAACTTGACGGAAAGCGCGCGTTCGAGTTGTACGACACCTTCGGTTTCCCACTTGATTTGACCCAGATGCTCGCACGTGAGCGTGGGTTCACTGTTGACGATGCGGGTTTTGAACAGAGTATGGAGGCGCAACGCTCGCGTGGACGCGCAGCGTGGGAAGCCAGAGGCGGCGCAAAAGACGAAGAAATCTCCGTTTACGCCGAAGTCCTCAAAGAACACGGCGAAACAGAATTCGTCGGCTATACCCAAAACAATATTGACGCAGAAATCGTCGCTTTAATTGCCGACGCAGAATCAGTCGCCAGTGCGCAACAGGGAGATGAGGTGTTTGTGCTATTGAACCGAACACCTTTTTATGGTGAGTCGGGCGGACAAGTTGGCGACGTTGGCACACTTGAAAATGGAAACGCGAGGCTGACTGTAGAAGATACACTCAAACCCTCCGCCGACTTAGTTGTTCACAGGTGTAAGGTACTTGAGGGTGAAATCACACCGTATACCGCGGTACAAGCACAAATCAATAGCGAACGTCGAAATGCTATCGCTGTGAGTCACACAGCAACACACCTTCTACACAGTGGATTGCGGCAGGTACTTGGAACACATGTAGCGCAAGCCGGTTCACTCGTTGAAGCCGGTCGGTTACGGTTCGACTTCTCACACTATGAATCTGTTTCACCCGCGCAATTGCAAGACATTGAAGAATTCGTCAACGAAAAAATTCGCGGAAACGACGCACTGTCTATCAGTGAAATGCCCTTAGATGAAGCAAAATCGAAAGGGGCTTTAGCCTTCTTCGGCGACAAGTATGGCGACATGGTGCGCGTTGTACAAGCGGGAGACTATAGTGTTGAACTCTGTGGAGGCACCCACGTTGATGCAACGGGTGACCTCGGTTTTGTGAAACTGATGAGCGAAAGCAGCATCGCTGCAGGGGTCCGACGTGTCGAGGCACTGACAGGTACCGCAGCGGTAACAACCGTTCAAGAAGACACGGCACTCCTCGCGAATGTGGCGAATTTGCTGAAAACACCGAAAGCTGCTTTGCCCGAACGGATTGAACGATTGCTTCAAGAACAACGCGACCTCGAACAGCAGCTGCAACAACTCAAAAGCCAGCACGCGCTTGCCAACGTCAGCACTTTGGCAGAAGGTGCGACCCTTGTCAAGGACGTACGAGTTGTTTCATCCGTCGTAACAGATACGGACAGGAACGGGTTGCGGCGACTCGTTGATGAATTGAAAACGCGCTTAGAATCTGGTGTCGTCGCACTTGCTGCCGTGTCAGGCAACGAAGTCGCCTTCGTGGTTGGCGTGACCTCAGATTTGGTGAAGAATCGCGGTTTGAATGCGGGTAAGATCGTCTCCGAACTCACGCAACTGGCAGGTGGGCGTGGTGGCGGACGTCCGGAACTCGCCCAAGGTGGCGGTAAAGATCCGAGCAAAGTGGACGCAGCAATTGCTAAAACCAGCGAAATCGTCGGACAACAACTTAACACCTAAGTTTGTAGAGACTATCTTTTGTAAGGTAGATGTGTAAGTGAGAAACCGTCCACTGGAAGTGGTGGCTTCTAATGCACAAAGGAGTATTTATGGATTGGAATTTGATTGCCTCACTTTTTTGGAAATTCAGTTTAGGGGTTCTTCTAATTGCCCTTACAGCACTCGCGGGGTATATGTGCGCCGCTATCGGTAGCTTCCGAAATTCGTTAAACAGCATCCGAAACACGTTGAACTCTACAGAAAACATCATTAATCAAGAGGTCGGGGCGTTGATTGCCGATGTAGATAAAACCGTGAAAGAGGTGAATAAGGAACTGCCGCAGCTGCTACAAAATCTGAACGGATTGACCGCTTCCCTGCAAGGGATCAGCGAGTCTGAAATTCAGCCGACCGTGCACAATATCCAAGAGATGAGCGGTGCCCTGAATCAAAGCATTCAAGAACTTGATGCAGTGGTCCAAAAAGTGAGTAATTTTTCTGGACAGACGCTTGAACAAGCGACGTTTTTTCGCAATCAGTTAGCCGTCTCACTGACTGACATCGTCAGCTTGTGGCAAGGTATCAAAGCGGGATGGGATAACTTCTCTTCTACACAATCGCCTGAATCGGAAGAGGATGCCCCGGTATCCGGCGTATCTAACGAATAACGAAAGAAAATATAGTGGTTTGTCAACATAAAAAAACAGAACACCGTTTAAATCGCAATAGAACGCTACAAAAAACAATGGCAGTAAAAGATAAACACGAGAATTGAAACTTTCCACTCTAATTTTCGTAAATTTTAATATTGTGTTTTGGAAACTCGCAAGCTACATCAAAACAACCCAAATTTTGGAAACCTGTAAGCTGCACCAAAACAACTCAAATCTAATAGAAAGGAAAAAAAAATGAGCAACAATGGACAGAACAACGGGCTAGCAATGATCTGCGCCTTTTTTACAGGTTTTATGGCTGGCGCGGTTATCAGCCTGCTCTATGCCCCGAGCTCCGGCAAGGAAACCCGAAAGAAGATTCGTGATACCTCAATTGAAGCCAAAAATCGGACGGTTGAACTCGCGAGCCAAGCCTCTGATAGCGCGCGACAAAGCGTTCATACCATCGTGGAACAAGGTAAGGAAAGCGTTCACGGTATTGTAGACAGTGGAAAAGAGCACCTTCAACAAGCAGGTGAACAAGTGAAAAGTGCTGTGGAAACGGGTCGCAAAGTTTCCGCAGATGTTCGAAGCAAAATCGCCGGTTCCATTCCGGGTATTGATACCGATGAAACCGATGAAGAGGCTCCTGAAAAAGCCTAACCTGTTCCGCGGCGTGTGGATAGAAATAAAGGTCCATCCGGATAAACTATAGTGAGTTTGTGGGCAACCCTAAGGGTTGCCCCTACAAGATATCAACATATCTTCATAATTCCTCATAAATGAATGGAAATTGAAAAACTGAGAACCCTGCTTGAACAGGTTAAAGGCGGAAAAGTTGCAGTGGACGATGCCCTGCAATCCCTCCGCACCCTTCCTTTTGAAGACTTAGGCTTTTCAAAAATTGATCACCATCGTCAACTCCGCACCGGATTCCCTGAAGTCATCTTCTGTCAAGGAAAGACAGTAGAACACGTCAAGCAAATTAGTGAACGTATCCTCGCGGCAGGACACCCCCTCCTTGCCACCCGTGCCACGTCTGACATGTATAAAGCGGTAAAGGAAATTCAGCCTACAGCACGCTATAATGAACTGGCAAGAACGATCACCGTCTCGCAATCTGAAGAAGATGCAGGGGTTTCAGGGATACTCGTTGTTTCTGCTGGTACTTCCGACTTACCTGTAGCTGAGGAAGCCGCCGAAACAGCACTGATGATGGGAAACCAACCCGAACGTCTTTACGATGTCGGCGTAGCAGGACTCCACAGGTTAATGAGCAATCACGAGAAACTCCTGAACGCACGCGTTATCATTGTCGTTGCGGGTATGGAAGGGGCACTTCCGAGTGTTGTCGGTGGGTTGGTGGATTGCCCCGTCATTGCAGTACCCACAAGTATCGGCTACGGTGCCAGTTTCGGAGGGCTTGCAGCACTCTTAGGAATGCTGAACAGCTGCGCATCCGGTGTCACCGTTGTGAATATCGATAACGGTTTCGGCGCGGGTTATAGCGCGTCACTCATCAACCGACTCAGCACTTAACTTACCGATTTCTCCAAACTAAACATCTTCTGCTTCGTCCTCATCTGCGATTTTCAGCACAACATTTACGCTTTTCGACGTTCCTTGCAAACCGACCGCTGATTTAGAAAAGTTGTGTTCCGCTTTTAGTTGGACGATTTCAGCATTGATGCTGAGAGTGACAACGTCAGGTCCTATCTTGCACCGAATTTGGTAGGGTAGCGATTCAGCACGACGTTGTCCATAAGAGCGCGATTGCCATGTTGTGCCAGACACCTCAGCATAGGTTGTGAGGGCAGCTTCAGCAGCCTTCGCGATGTTCCGCTCCGTATTGAGGACGTATTTCGCAGCTTCTGCTGCGCGGTTTGCAGCATATCCCAAGCGTTCTTGAACCGTTTTTGCTTCATCTCGGTCTGCCTCATCAGTCTCTTTAATCTTACGCAAAGCGAAGTAGACCACTGTTCCAAGCACACAAAGGAAAACAGCAGTACTCAGAATAACGGTGCCCCGCAATTCACGACGGCGCGTCATGCTTTCAAAATCCTCGCGATGGTGCGGATAGAAAGCATCGTGCGCAAAAGTCGGTGTACACCAGCACAACACGCCAATAACTAACAGCAATAACGAAAAAACAAAAAATTTTCGGAGCATAAATCTCTACCTTCCTTGACACTCAGTATAACAACAAGAAGGCGCAAAGTCAATTTTGTGTAGTGGACTAATGCATGAAAAACTTGACCTAAAATTGTAAATTTGATAAAATATGTTAAAGAAACATAAACTACAGACAAGGAGACAGACATTTGCAGCAAAGAACACCAATCGAAGAACAAATCGATCTTCCTTTCGTAGAATCGTTACGGATTAGTTTTCAGAGCCTGAAAATCCGTTTTGGGCGTTCAATCATCACGACAGCCGGCATTACACTCGGCATTGCATTTTTAGTCTCGGTTTGGACAAATAATGAAATAGGTCTCGCACTCCAAGAGAGCGGACGACAATCGACAATTAACACGTTTGAAGAGACAACGGAAAAAGGCATCTCCACAAAAGATATTTGGTTGATTGTGATGTCGCTGATTGTCTGTGTCGTAGGTATTGCGAATTCAATGCTGATGGCGGTCACAGAACGTTTTCGCGAAATCGGCACGATGAAGTGTCTCGGTGCGTTAGACGGATTCGTGGTTCGGTTGTTCCTACTTGAATCAGGGTTCCAAGGGTTTTCAGGTGCACTCATCGGCGCGCTCATCGGAACACTCGGTGCAGTACTGTTAGGACTTAAAGACTACGGGTTAGACCTGTTCTTCTATTTCCCCCTGCTACCCGCGCAACCCGAAGACGGCACCGCGCGACTCGGTGTGCTCGTCGTCATCCTGCTCGGATGCATTTTAGGCATGATCTTGGCAGTCATCGGCTCATCCTTCCCTGCGTGGCGTGCGGCGAAACTTCCGCCTGCCGAAGCAATGCGTACCGAAGTATAGGCACGGAGGAAAATTATGAATGATATTGTTGTGAAAACTGAAGATGTTGTCAAAGAATATCGTATGGGTTCAAATATTCTTCGTGCTTTGGATGGCATCAATATTGAGATTCAACGTGGGGAATATATCTCGCTCATGGGTCCCTCGGGCTCCGGTAAATCCACGCTCTTTAACATGATCGGTGCACTCGATCGTCCTACGGAGGGGCAAGTCTACATCGACGGACAGAATATGTCCCAACTCTCGCAAAGGCAGATTGCGGCATTTCGGTGCCACCGCGTCGGCTATATTTTTCAGAGTTATAATTTGCTACACGTGCGGAGCGCGCACGGGAACGTAACACTACCGATGATTTTCGCCGGGATTCCTGAAAAACAACGCAATGAAAAAGCCGAGCAGTTGCTGGATATGGTCGGATTAGGGGATAGGATGTACCACCTTCCGGATGAACTCTCAGGTGGACAGCGTCAACGCGTCGCTATTGCGAGAGCACTTGCGAACGATCCGAGCATCGTCCTCGCCGACGAACCAACAGCAAACCTTGACACAATTACGGGACGTGAGATTATCGACCTCATTAAACGTTTGAATAACGAGCAAGGCGTTACGGTGATCTCGGCAACACACGATTTGAAGATGCTCGATGTCTCCGACAGGATTGTGGATATCCGAGACGGACTCGTGGAACGGATCAGAAACCGAGACGAGATTGACATCGAAGTCGGTGAAGTCGGCGGTCATGGTGAATAAAAACCGTTAAATTTCTGACAAGCAAACAGGTCGATTTTCGCGTAGCGATTTCAACGCTGCAAAACCTATCACAATAGGGGCGCGTCCATCCGCACCTGTAACGGGTGGCGGTGTGTCTTCCTGAATGCAAGCAAGGAACGCTCGCAACTCCGCAAGATACGCGGGTTTGTAGCGTTCCACAAAGAAATATGGCGGAGACGCAGCGCTTGTGCCTTCACCTCCGCTCACGGTAACAGTATCTGTCAGCGCGTTTGCCGCCGTAACCATCCCCTTTGAACCGAAAACCTCAACCCGTTGATCGTAACCGTAGACAGCCTCTCTGCTGTTATCAATGGTTGCGATAACCCCATTTTGGAATCGTAGCGTGATAACGGCGGTGTCAATGTCACCCACTTCACCGATTTTCGGATCAACTTTTACCGATCCGACTGCATACACCTCAACAACCTCACCCGGAATGAGATAGCGCGCCATATCGAAATCGTGGATCGTCATGTCAAGAAAAATGCCGCCAGAAACCTTAACGTATTCAATCGGTGGTGGTGCTGGATCTCGGCTCGTAATCCGCATGATGTGCGGCTCGCCAATTTCGCCAGAGGCGACCGCTTCACGAACCCGCATGAAACTCGCATCAAACCGACGATGGAAACCGACCTGAAACTTAATCCCCGCTTTTTCCACAATCGCTAAGGTTTCGTCAACCTGTCCCAAATCCAAGGAGATCGGCTTCTCGCAAAATACGTGTTTTCCTGCCTGTGCAGCAGCCTGACTGATGTCAACATGCGTATCGGTGGCAGACGCAACTAACACCGCCTCAACCTTCGGATCCGCCAAAAGTGCAGCGTAGTCGCTCGTTACCTTTGGTACATTAAACTGTTTTGCGAGGATTTCTGCACTGGGAAGGTCCAAACTGCAAAGCGCGATCAGTTCGGCTTCTGGTATATTTTGGGCGAGATGTTCAATGTGAAGCGTACCAATGCGTCCTGTCCCGATAACGCCGACACCGATTTTTGAGGGTTTGTTGTTCACCAAAGACCTTTCCTAAACTGGATGCTTAACAAGGCTGTTACCCAACAGGGTTAGACGTTTGCATACACGTTTTCTTGTAGAGGTAGGTCTTGTGCCTACCCCGCACCCCGTAGGGATAATACATCTGTAGGGATAGGTCTCGCGCCTACCCCGCCTCTTACAAAATTGAATTCAGGTATCGCAGATTCCGCTCCGCACTCTCATAAGGACTTCCCATCCCCGGCAACACATCCTGCTCCACGACGATCCAACCCTCGTAGTTCTGGCTCCGTAATTCCGCAAGGAACGCCGGGAAATCGACATCTCCGTTGCCTAACTCGCAAAAAACGCCGTTCCCAACAGATTCAAAATAATCCCATTCATCTCTACGGGAACGGGCAGCAACATCGGGATGGCAATCCTTGAAATGGACGTGCCAGATCCTATCAACGTGACGAGCATACGCCTCAACGGGATCACCCCCACCGAATCGGTAGTGCCCCGTATCGAAACACAATCCGATGAGGTTCGGATCGGTGCGCGCCATCAACGTGTCTATTTCCGCCGGTGTCTCTATGTATCCCGCACAATGCGGATGAAAAACCGTGCGGAGTCCTGTCTTGTCTCGGACAGATTCGGCAATACGGTGCGCGCCCTGTACAAACGTATCCCACTGCGCTGGCGTTAACCCGTGTTCAGGGCAGATACGACCGGCATAGCGTGTGCGCATTTCCGTGGTGCCGTTGTCGTCTGAAAGCACGATGAATGGCGTGTCGCCGGCGGCATCCGCTATCAAACGAGCGTGACGCAGTGCCGACGCTTCACCTGCAGCATGCGTTCCTTCATCGGCGAGCGCAACCCCTACGAACGCACCTAACATTTTCAACTCGCGCGCCGCGAGTTCGGCACGGAGGTGTTCTGCATCCGTCGGCATAAATCCCCAATCGCCTAACTCGGTGCCGAGGTAACCGATTTTGTGCATCTCGTCCAATACTTGTATATAGTCGGGTGCTTCACCATCCAACGCAAACTCAAGCACACCCCACGAACACGGGGCATTTGCAATTTTCATAATGCTATTGACTCTCTTCTATGACCTGTTTAAGATCCTCAATAAAATGTTCAAAAAGTTTGACCTTGTCACTCTCCTCAAGTGCTTCCGCCGTTAGCACATACGTGCCATCAAGATCCGTTTCTGCAATGACTCGTTGTCTCTCTGCGGGATCCATCCTCGTCAAGTCTTTATCCTTATCAGGTGTAATCAAATAAACCTTGATATGCCTTGTATTCTCACCGCTTTGAAACTTTGACTTCCAGTAACTTGTTTGAACAATTCGCTCTCTCAAAGAGGTTTTACTTGAAATAACAGCAATGACTCGCGTTTTTTCAGGTTTGTAAATAACAATGTCAGCATCAGGTAAAAGCCCTCCAAATCTGCCGTAATTAATTGTCAAGTTTTGCTTAACAGCATCTAATTCCTGGGACAATCGTTTTCTATTTAATGTACTGCCGTTAATTACTTTTACTTCATGTGATTCAATTGCCTCTGTGACAATATACTGGAGGAGTTTCTCAAAATTCCTTCCAATGAAAGAACGCCAACTCTGTCCCTTATCTTTGTCAGGGTCATGTGCTGCAAGATAGGCATAGCGAAGTTGCTGTGCTTCTTCCAAAAGATCATGGATGTATCTATAAGCTTCCGCACCTTTTTCCTCCACCATTTTGTCATATAAATTCTTCAAATCTTCAAAATTTTGCACAGTTGTTCATTCCTTTAATCGGATCTGGTGAACTAAGTATAGCACTAACCCCATTCCATCTTGACCTGCTGTTGCAAGGCAGTAGATGTCCTATAGAAAAACACTCCAGTGTGTTAAAAACAGATAAGCACTAGTTTTCTTCGATCAGTTGCTTAAAATCCTGAATAAAATGCTCGAAAAGTTTAACCTTACCACTCTCCTCAAGATCTGCCTCGGTTAGTACATAAGTTCCATCAAGGTCGATCTCCACAATGGCACGTCCCTTTTTTGGAAGATATGTACTTGTCAAGGTGCCATCTTCGTCTGGCGTGATAAAATAGACTTTAATGTGTTCCGTGGTTTCACTTTCCAGAAGTTTGAGCTTCCAATAACCTGTTTGGGCAATTCGCTCGCGCAACGTAACTTTGCTTGAGATGAGAGCAATTACTTTCCGATCGCTGGGATTGTAAACCACAATATCAACATCAGGTAAATGCAAACCAAATTCACCATAATCAATCGCCAAATTTCGCTTAACTTGGCTCAGTTCTGGCGACAAGTTTCTGCTCCGTTCTAATTTATTGCCATTAATCACTTTCATACCGAGGTCTTCAATTGACTCTGTGATAATATGCTGGATTAACTTTTCAAAATTCTTTCCCTTGAAAGCCCTCCAACTCTGTTCATGGTCTCCATCGGGTTTGTCCCTCAAAAAGTCCTGCTTATGACGTTCCTTCGCATCGTGCAACAGTTGGGAAACTGTTTTGTAGGCTTCCACACCGTCTACCAATTGTACCTCATTGTACATATCTTTCAAATCTTCAAATTTCACAGCTATCTACTCCTTCAATCCGATAACAATATATTCCGTTGGATACGCTTCGGAATCAGCTTTATCTTTGCTAGCAAATCGTCCAGTTTTTTCGTCCCTTTTCTGTGGGAGGATTTTCAGTGGAATTTCCCGCTTTATGAGTCGATCCAACTTAAAACCCGATTCTTGTAAAGACTCTGCGAACGCCTCAGCGTTAAGTATATCAACACCCTTTAACTTCGTATTCCCGATGACATAGCAACACCTACCACCCGGTCTCAGGATCCTGAAACTTTCGTCAAAAACTTCCTGCATGTCTATAAAGAAAGCTTCAATTTCCTTTGCCTTTTTTCTGCTTTTAGGTAGCATTTCAGTAACGATGTCAGATGCAATTTGACTTGATAGCGGTTTGCCTTCGTACTGCTTATAGGAGGTCCCAATGAACTCTTTCCTATACTCTTTAAGGTCATCTGCTAAATCTAACCAGAGCGTTGAGAGTTGATGCAAATCGGCGTATTCGTAACTTGTCACATACGGACTTGAACTCACAATTAAATCCACGCTGTCGTCTCGGACAGGCTGCACTTTGGCAGAACTTATTTGGATATTTAGATAACTATCGGGTTTATCTTTAACACAAGCAGGAACAATGTCGTAAAACTGTGAGTTTCCCTTTAACATTTTCAAAAGGTGCCTTTTGATAGCATCACACGGAAGTGTAGGACGTTTCTTCAAATCACGGGTCGGTTTAGTGCTACCTTGACTCCAAATTGAACACGTCTTGAGGACGTGACTAAACGCAACGAGGAGAAAAGATTGAACAGCCAAATCGTTTTCATGACGAATTAGAGTCAGAATTTTTCCCAATCCATCTCGAACTGCTTCGGCAAACCAGTAATCAATCCTTTCCAAGTGTTTCTCTGGAATGTGAGGTTGTACTTGACTCACCGGAAAAAAACTGAGTTCTTCCCCAAAACAAGAAATTTGCGATAGAAATTGTTTAACTTTTTTTTCAAGGTAATCGGGCCGAATAGCTGTCGCTTTTGCTCCAGTTACCAAGTGAGCAACTTTATTAATGTCTGTACCACTTGCGTGAAATCCGCGCGATATTGCGCTAACAACGGTTGTTCCGCACCCCATAAAGGGGTCATTTACACTAGCGGTCCCGCCGGTTATGTAATCATCCATTAGACGTTCAACAAGTTGTGGAATAAACTTAGCAGGGTAACGATGGTACCCGTGCGTCCACTTCCCCGTGTCTGATGGCTTGCAGCCCTCAAACGCCCAGGCTTTGTCAATGGATACCTGATTAAACCATTCCAAAATTTCATTCGGGGACATGAATTGAGACATATCCTTTCCTCATACTGATAAATCAGTATATCATGTTAACTTGCCCTATAGAGAACCGATAGCAGCTATCCTAGACCTAACGAAATCCGCCGTATGCAAGTGTCCATTTGTTTTGTTTATACGGTCAATAATTTCCATGATAGTATCTATATCAAGGTCCGCACTGAGTTCAATAACACCCAAAGAATTATTTCCAATCTCATAAAGCCTACGTAGAGGCGTAGCGATTTCATATCTGTCCACCCCATTGTTCCTCTCACAGTAATCATCAACTAATCGGAGTAGACCAGAATTAGAGTTAAAAACAGTAGAGATGTCAGGAATCCATTCTGGATCACTACGGATAGCCTGAGTGGCAACTGCGAAACTCTCTTTATCAGGATGAAAGGCTATCTGAATTCGCTGTTCCTTATACTTTTTGGTCAAAATCTTTTTTCCCAATAAAGCGGCTCGAAGTGCCATTGTGCGTTGCTGCCCATCAATCAGGATCCGTTCACGGGTTGATAATTCGCCCCCTCGGAGGGAAACATCCGACTTCGGCCAAGTAATCAAATACCCAACAGGGTAACCGTGGTAAAGTGAATCAATAAAGTCACGCACTTTGTTTACGGACCAGACGAAAGGTCTCTGGATTTCAGGGATAACTATCTCCTCTGTCCTAATCCAATTCAACAATGTGTCAACAGAATATTGGTGTAACGAGTAACGAGAATTCGGCATTTTATCTCCTTCATAATTAGAATCAATTAGCAAAGTTTCAGCACTATTCACGTGAGCTTGAAAAATAAAGTCTTAAGAAACGCGTTGCGTGCATTTTTTGAGAATCAGCGGATTTCTTGTCGCATCATCCGTTAGTTTGTGCCTCTGCTGACGCAGACTCACAGTCTACGCTACAAATATCAAACTCACGTTACGACTATCACTTTAACACTACCGTTAAGATTTTTCACCTTCAAAGATGTGTGCAGACATCTTGACTTTCGGTGCGTTTTCCGGATCATGTCGGTAGTAGTGTTCTTCATAAGCGTCTAAAAAGAGTTGTTGGTCCTCTCTTTTTAGTGTCAAAATGAAACCTGCTTTTCCGACATCATTTAGACCTTCATAGTATTGGATTGCTGCGTTTATGTTCATTGTTTTAGACCTACTGTTGAGTTAACATTGCCTTGATGTCTTCGGGTAACTGAATA
>CAZGAW010000067.1:0-22682 GCA_964523645.1 uncultured bacterium
TCATCGCATACCAGTGCTCACCGTTTTCTGACGTTAAGACCCCAGCGTCCGTAGCAACATATACTATTGAATCCGCGAAAACTATATTGTTGAAACGTTTAAAGCGAAGCGGCAGGTTTGAGGTCACGTCTTTCCATGTGTTGCCGCAATCAAGCGATTGAAAGAGATGTCCATCCCGTTTTCCGACATAGACGGTTTCCCCTGAAACAGCAATCTCAAGATCTGTCGTAGAATTATCATTTTTGTCTGAGTTTTTACCTGTATCTATCAGTCCAGTGTTGAACCATTCCGACTCACCGAGTTTCCACCGGAAAAGCCTCCGGTTGTATGCCACATAGAATGTTTCCCCACTGACTGCGAACCCATCGATTGCGAAACGGGGGGCTGCTGTATTTTCTTCGGATGCTTTCTGCAACCCAGTTTCTGAGACTTCTATAGGGAGGTTCCTGTCAAAAGCAGGCACCTCTTGGATGGGAACAAACGTGCTGCCACTCTCGGAGAGGCGAAAAACGCTCAGGGCATTTTCCGGCTTTAATGCTGATGTGATACCGTAAAGTACATTTCCAGAGGAGGCTAATCTTGGGGAAAGTAATAGATTGTTCGGAATCGCTTTTTCTATTGGTGTTAATGGGGATTCATCAGAATTCATGCGAAGGGTTTTCCACGATTTACCACCATCAATGGATTTGGCGACACCTGAACCCGTGTTTGTGTAGAGTGCGTTTCTGAATGCGATTAAGTTCAATGTGGTGGTGCCTATCATCCCGTTCATAAATGGATGCCACGATTCGCCGCCATCGGTTGAGCGGGTAAGTCCAAGCGTCCCAGCTTGCAGAAAAGTATTTTCGTCCACTGCCACAGCCGGGAATATACTTAACATCATTGAATTTATCATTGCCCTCACGTCCAATGAGTTGCCCCCGAATTCTGTCCATGTTTTACCGCCATCCGTTGAACGAAATCGAAATCCAGTCCCCCCTAACGCTAAGAGCGTCTTCTCAGCTGCCAAAACTTTAATGCCTTGTGGTATTTTTATCATGAACGAATTGCTTATAGGCGTTATCTCAGTCCAAGTATCGCCTAAGTCGGACGAGAGAAAGATTTCCCATGCGTTTGGAGTGTCGCTGCTCATAAGTTGCCCTATATACGCTGCGCCGCGTTCAGGATTTTCCAATTGTGAAAAATCAAGACCTGTTCCGACATAGAGATCGTTTCCAGAGACTGCCAAAGAGTTGATCGCTTTGGAGGTATCCATTGACAACTTTTCCCATGTGCCTGAATTGATACGATAAAGTCCCTTGGTTGTTCCGACGAACACTGTATTTTCAATAGTAGCAACGGTGAGGACTCTCATTTCAGCAACCCCATCATTCAGTAAACTCCACTGCTTACCGATATCTATAGATCGGAAAATGCCTTTATCTTCAAGGGCGAGATAAAATGCTTCATCCGTTATTGCCAAACCGATAGCACGTCCCTTTGGACGTGCGCCGAGCGTCTTCCATACCTTTCCGCTATCGGTTGAGGTGATAACTTCATCAGCAGACACAAGATAGAGCGTGTCATTCCGTTCTGCCATTGGCAGCCAGTTATAGTCCTCAGAAATTTCTGAAGAAGTTGTCAGTACGGAGGTATTGACAAGGGTCCAAGCAGAAGCGTTTGGTGCTAATCTGTAAATACCGCTTGATGAAACCGTATAGATGTCTCCTATGGAGTTTCGGAATAAACTTGATACGGGTCCCCCTTCTGGAGCGTTTGTTTGTACCCATTGCTGTATTGTTGACGGACGCGGCTCCTTTTCTGTTTTGGCAGTGGCAAGTACAATGGGGTCCGAAACTTGCAGCCCGGCACCGCTACTTTTACCAATCGTATCGAAACGTCCGGCTTGGTTCCGTAAATCTGGCTTTGCTTGTGTATCAAGGACAATTGATGCGTCGATGATTTCAACGGTGATTTCCGATTGTGCATTCAGGTTGTAGGGTTTCTGAAAACGAGCGAGGTGTTGGGAACCCACACCTATTATCAGAAAAATAAAAATGGCTGTTGCGGCAGAGAGTGCCACTGGAATTAACGGTTTACTGGTCGCAGGTGCCGTCGGCTTTATGTCAGCAATGTGCCGCATGATATTTTCGGTGAAATTGGGAGGTAATTGTACACTGCCAAGTATTTCTTGAATCATATTTTCTTGTTCCCGCAAACGGTTGCGTGCGCGTTGGAGACGGCTCTTAACCGTGTTCGGGGAAACCCCTAAAAAATCACCGATCGCTTTACACGTCATCTCGCCGAGATAGTGGAGTGTCACGACTGTACGTTCGCTCTCTGGGAGTTGTTCTAAGAGGGTTCTGATGCGACTGTAACGGTATTCGGCGGAGGCTTCCTCACGTTGTTTGTCTTCATAAGAGCGATAGGATATCTCTTCAATTTCCTCATTCTTTGTAGTTTCTAAGGATTCCATTGAGGGTTTCTGTTTTCGGTGCCAAGCGATGCAGAGCCGATCGGCGATTACGTAAAGCCATCCAGCCAACTGATTCGGATTCTTCAAAGTTCCAAGTTTCTGGTATGCCTGGAGGAAAGTATCCTGTGTGATTTCCTCAGCAATATGGAAATCGTCAACCTTCCGCCACGCAAGCGCGTGAACACCTTTCCGGTATTTTTTTACCAGAAGGGCGAAGGCACTTTCGTCTCCAACCAAAAATCTGTTAATCAACTGAGCGTCTTCGTTTTTCATTGAATCCTTTCTGTGTAAGGTATGTTTATCATGCGAATAGTAATGGCATCCGGCGTTGTCTGCCAGTCGTATTCAATCCATCTTCGCGGGTTTCAAAGTGTTTACTGTGAAACGGCTACGGTTTGTGCTTGTTGTCTCGCCAGTTTGCGTGCACGCGCCGCTTGAATCTTTTTTTCCAAACGTGTCTTTCGTTCAGCACAGCATCCACACGATTTCTCCTTTACTGTAGATGTGTCTGTTACCGTAGGTGTTTTTGCCGCTGCAGGAATGGATGTGTTTACAGCTGCTGATTGCTCAATCGTCTGTGCGGGGCGTGAATCGGTTGTGTAACCGATAACGACAGCAAGAATTCCAACGATGGCGATTGCCATGATACCATATAAAAGATGTCTCTTGCTCATTTTAATTTTCCTCCTGTTTTTTCTGGATGAAACGTTCAAGTTGTTTTGCTATCTCTGGATCTGAATCCTTAAGACGGCGAAGTCCCTCTTCAGGTCCGTGTTGATCCAAAGTTTGCATGGCGCGGTTAAATCTGTCGGATGAGAATCGTTCACCAAGCGCGTTTTCAAGGTACTCTTCAGTGGGGAGTTCGGATGATGTCGGTGTGAGTCCTGGGTCAACATCCACGTCGTTTTCTATCGCAGCCCTAGGTCCTTCGGCAGCAGGAGACACTGAATTTGACAACGGGTTCCTATCGGCTGTGGATTCCGTGGGTTGATCTGATGTAATGCCGAGACGTTCTTGTTCCGAGAATGTGGGTAACCCATCGGTAGTGAGGGGATCCAATGCTTCTGTGGACGGCGGTATCGGATTTTGAAGGATGTCCCTTGCCCAACGTGCTGCTTCAAAAAAATCCCCTTCAAAATACGTCATCATCCAGGGTATGTTTTGTTCTTCAATGAGAAACTTTACCATCACATCTTCAAAAAAATCTTCTTGTGGGAGTCCACTTTCTAATGTGATATTCATTTCTCCAGCAAGTGTTGCGAGCCGCTCGCGCATGTGCGGTTCAAGGGTCGCTGCGTGTTCGCCGGGAAACTGGTCCTGAAACATTTTGGTAAAGACATTGAGGTACTCCCCATAGTCAAGTTCGTCGAGTTCAACGCCCTGTGATTTAAGGAATTGCGACATCCCATTCATACTGTTTGGTTCGGCTGTCCCAAGGTCTTGAGACTCTCGATTTTCGGAAACCTTTAACATTTTTTGGCTGTCTGGGGTGACGAGTTCCTCTTCAGTGGATGAGGCTGTTGACGTTCTTTGAGAAACCTTCTGTTCTTTAGAGAACTTCGTCAGTAAAGTACGGGGCATAACTTGTTCACGGAATATTATCCACAAAGTGCCGACACCTATAATCGTGAGTATCAATGCAATGCTAAGAATACGGTTTAACTTTTCAAGCATAGTAATCCTCCCAATATTTAAATGTTGCTTTCTTATTTCTCTACTCTTGTTTTGTTAATCCATTGCAGGAAGCGATCAGTTGAGGAAAAGTTCTGTAAGACTTCACCGATGAGGGAGGGTCTGTCAATGGCACTCCACAAAAGTCCAAGATCTGTTCCATGTGCTTCCATCTGTTCGTGCAACCAAATAGCATCCTTTTTTTCAGTTTCAACAACGAATTTTTGAAGAGGAATAGAGAACTCCTCCACTTGAATTTGGTGGCGACGTAGAAACGCCTCTGTTGCGGGCTCTTCCATAACGCCTATCTTTTTTTCAAATATCAAACCTATATTTCGTCCAATTTCTTGTCTCTCCGGAAGGTGAAGTAGGTTGAAAAGTATTAGATTTGCTTCTCGATTGATGACAGTTATCCGATGAATAACTGCTATATCTTCCGCAATAGGATTGCCGATCCATTTTTCTAAAAACGGGATGTATCTCACAGGATCTGGTGGTGCGATCTGAAAATATTCTTCAAGCGTCTTAACGGGTTTCTCAGTTGGATATACCTCTGTGAGATAATCCAGATAAGTCCGGGAAGTGGTAGCATTTCGGAGTCCAATAAAATCACCCTGATTTTCTAAACGTCCAGCAAATTGATTTCGTAGTCTCTCAAATATTATTTCAGGTGTAGGTGTTTCAACCAGTGTGACATCCGCTTTTTCTGTTTCTGTCATCTTAATATCGGTGTTTTCTGAGCAGCCGATCAGTTGGAAAACCATAGCACACAGTATCAAAGTAGACCATAGGGAATGTTGCATTGTTTGAAGTCTCCAGATCGCCAATGAGTGATGGTGGTTTCGTTGGTGAAACCACCACCTTTGTGAAAAAGAATATGGTTTAATTACCTGGGTTACGGGTTACATACATCGTCTGCCCATCTACAAATGGCATCTGCTATTTCATTTGCCAGATTACAGTGTGGAGGTGATTCATTGCATACCCAACGTGCTATTATCCTGGCAAGTAGACAGGCAGCTCGCGCATTATCACAATCATTTGCTTCAGCCTGCTGCGGCACGAGCATGAACGCAAATGCCAAAATAGTCACGAGTGCTATACTCTTAAGGGCAACTGATTTCATATTGCGTTTCTCCTTTTGTCGCTCTTTGAAGAGTCGGAATTTTACAAACAGCATCAGCGGAAAATCGACTTAGAATTTTCCTGAATGCGTCGAGAGTGCGCGTTTTTAACGCCGACTCTTAAGACTGCTGTCACTAATTAAGACGCGATTTAAAGCGTGGAGGGTTGCATAGAGAGAAAAAAATGAATAATAAAAATAATTATAAATTGGGACTTAAGCAACTTTCAATATTAAATTCGCACATCTTCCATTGGAAACGGGCGGGGAGACCCTGAAGAAATACCCAAGCAAAAACCCCCTACGGGGTCGAGACCTTTCTGAAAATCGGAAGTTATTATTTAATATTGCTTACGCAATATTAAGAGAAATAGCAGGTTTTTGAAGCTGTTGTCGTATGTAATCATCGAGTAAACTTTCTTCGAGTTGGTAAATGGTTTGACGGGCTGCGCGTGCGGCGCGCGTCAAACTCACCCAGACCCACAAACAACACGCGATATGATTCCCTTGCGCACGATGCTTACGACACTGACAGTTGCCAATCTCCGTTGAATAAAAAAATTGTAAGGGTTAGAGATTCCGTAAAGAAGCAGTGTCACCCTTGCGACGCTGCTTCCTATTTCAGTAACTTACAGATTTAATGGACGTGCCAGCATCCACAATGTATAGAATTTTACTATGCTGGCACGCCTCCACTTGTTGACTCAGATATATCTAACGACACTTCCAATGATTCCAGGCGGTTCTCGTCTCAGAGGTCGTGAGATCATTGTAAGTTACGTTGTGACTCGTGTGCTCGTCTTCCCAGACTTGATACCGAAAACCGGTCCCTGGTTCAACTTTCCAGGTTAAAACCGGAGTATCCGGCGGATGGTTATACTCTGTCGACGTTTTATTCTCGTATGTTACCGAATAAGCCTCGCCCCCGCCGTTAGCACACACATAATATACTGTGTGGGTGCGATCATATACGACGTTGTCGGTTGCATCCGCTGTTTTTATGATAATGAGTGGATATGCCGTAAACATGAACACAAATACGAAGAGGCTCAAACCTCCAAGAGATTTTTTCAACATTTTGTTCTCCTTTGAAATAAAAGGTGAAAGATAAAATTGAACGGAATGTGTGCATCCGGTTGGGAGGCAATTGTTTATTTCGTTGTTTTATCTGTTCACCGATTTGTTAGAATACTGGCAGCTGCCAGATACACTGGGTAAGTCTACTTACCTTTACACACTCCAATAGGGTAGAGCATGTTCCTCACGGGTTCTATTAAACGCTGCCCGGGACGTTTGCGAACTTCCTATTCGCCATCGTCATCCCAATCTATGAGATGGAATGGTGTTCCTTCCGCTTTTGCTTTTCGGTATTTTTGTAGTTTACTCAGCACTGTGTCATTTGGCCAAAGAACATATTTTGCTTCGTAAGCATCGATGATTTCCTCCTCGGTAGCTATAGTATTCGGTGTTCTAAGTTTTAGTTCATACGCAACAACAATATGAACTTCTGGGATATCCCCATGCTGCTTGATTAGCATTTCTCTGTAGAGTCGCGCAAACAGTTCTGGATCGTCTGTCTCCCGCATTAATTTCTCTTTAATAAATCCCTCAAGGTACTCCCGATTGTGTTTGTTTGGCCAGAGAAGGTATAGTGCTTTGGCAAAAGCGAAGGCTTCATCGTATGTGAGAGGAATGCCTAATGCCCGTTTGCGCTCGCGCGCTGCGACGATTTGCGCCGGTGGCGTGTTTCCATGTTGCTTAAGTATCTGCGCGGCGAAGTATTTAGAGTGTAATTCAGCGTTCTCCGTCAGGTGCCAGTTCGATGGGATGTCTAATGCCAAAAGTTCGTCAACATCCAAATCATAAATCTCCGTATCAAGCTCGTAATTGAGTACTATCGGATCCTCCAATCCCGGGTCTTCGTTATCACCACACCCGAGAAAAGATGATAAACTGATAAAGCAGACGGAATGGAAAATCAGCACAGATAATGCCAGAGTACATTTCATTTGGAACCTCCCTTAATGTTCACCGTGTTTAGCTTTTGCTTTTATTGTTCGTAGACTTTTAAGGGCTTTCAAGGTATTATCATCGGGCCAGAGATAGTATTGCGCCTCAAGGAAACTGATTTGTTCATCTAAGGAAACAGGTATTCCTAACTTCCTTTTCTCTTCCCGATCGACAACAATATGCACCTCTTCAATGTCTCCAAATTGTTGGATGAGTTGTGCCCGAAAATATTCAATAAACAATTCGGGATCTTCTGTTTTATACCAATCCCTCGGGGGGTATGTTTCATCATTTGTCTCCTCGGAAGATTCTACATCTGTTTCCTGTGTGTAAGTTTGTTTCCAGGGATCTGCCTCAGCGCGCGGTGCATCCAACACACCATCATCTCGCCAATCATCAGTGTTACCACTTGGAAACTCCTGCACCGTATGGGAATGTAGAGTGGTGTCATGGCTATGGTCGTGGCTGTGAGCGGTAGACACCACAGTCTTGTCCCTGTTCGTTTGCGATTTGCTCGGTTCGGTCGTCTTGTAGAGGATCGTCGGCTTTTGTGGCGTATCATTTCGCAAATAGACGAACGTCCCAATAGAACAGGCAGCCAACCCTATCAAAATCACATGTTTCCAATGCCTTGATAAAAAAGTCATCGTCCCTCCTATGTTCTTTTCCTTAGCACTCCCTGAACGAGATTCCGCGTGAGTTGGAATACAGCACAACCGCTGTGTTTCTCCAAAGCACGTAAATTAATGTTCGGCATCGCTCATTTTTCCGTTCTCTCGCCTTAGAGTCGAAATTGAGTCTAATACCATTTCTAATTGAATATTTTTCAGCAATATTAAATAATAACTTCCGATTTTCAAATAGGTCTCGACCTCGTAGGGGCTGGGTTTCCCAGCCCCCCATCAACGGAAAATGTGTAAATTTAATATTCAAAGTTGCTTCAATAGGAAATCTGTAGCATAAACTTTTAGTTTGTGCCATTGAGGATCCCCTTTGGAAACTTAGCAATGCGATATTGATTTTCCGAAATGGTATAATATCAAAGTAAAACGCAGAGAATGTTGCATTGTTTGAATTTTCCTCAATGAGTTAAGAGTGCACGATTTTAACGCCGACTCTTAAGACTGCTGTCACTAATTAAGACGCGATTTAAAGCGTGGAGGGTTGCATAGTGGGAAAAAATTTAAAGAAACTGACTCATTTTGCAGCAATTTATGCTACCCTTCATACATCGGTGACGCAGATTGCGGTGAATTCCGACACAAAAAGTAAGGATTTATACAGAAAAATCTTTTCCAAGAGCATCGGATTTCGCGGAGGAAACCCGATTGGACTGATCTACCTCCAACCCTTGCTCCTGTATAAAGTAAAAAACGCTGTCAGGATCCCTTTGTGATGGCTAAGGAGTGAGCCAAGGGATATCTTCGTTTTTCAGATAGGGTGTGAGGAGTTCTCGGAGTTGATGGTGTGCTTTATAGAGGTGTGTTTTGACGGTGCCTTCGCTTCGTTTGAGACATGTCGCGATGTCTTTGATGGGGAGTTCCTGGACGTATCGTAAGAGAAATACCTTTTTGCGCATAGGAGGCAGGTGCTGGATGGCTGTCCGAAGCACGCGCCTGCGTTCCTGTGTTTCTATGTTTTGTGAGGGATCGGGATGGGTGTCTATGATGCAGCGTTCATCGATAGTGTGAAGGGGGGCAATGTCGTTTTTAGTCTTTTGTTTTCGATGGTAATCAATACACAGGTTTTTGGCGATGCGATAGAGCCATGAAGAAAACGCCGAGTCGCCGCGGAAGGTGGGAAGTCCAACAAACGCTTTCAAAAAGGTCTCTTGTGTGAGGTCCTTCGCGGTTTCGGGGTCTTTTACCTGTTTTCGGATGCAAGTGTAGATACGGTGTTGGTATTTAGTGACGAGAGGGTTAAAAGCTTCGATATTTCCCTGTTGTGTGCGATAAATGAGTGTGTGTTCGTCGAGATATTTTTGACAATCAAGCAATTCTGCATGCTCCTTTCATTTTATCCAGGATGTAGGTTTTCTGCTATCTTGTGTGTTCAAGTGTTGTCTGTTTGGGCTGACCTTGAGGTCAAACTTATCACTGACTGTGAGGATATGTTTTTTATAGTAGATCCTGAAAATATATCCTCACACACGATTTGGTACTTCCCACTCGCTGGGGAGGTTTCCTTGGAGAAACACCCCTATCAAAAACACCTCGCCAATGTAAGCGTAATTCTGAGCTTTACTATAATTAACACGCGACGCTCGTACTGCTGTTACTATTAAGTACTGCTGTTACTATTAAGGACGCGATTTAAAGGGCAAAAGGTTGCATAGTGGCAAAAAATTGATTTACTGAACACTGACAACTGATAACTGACAACCATCTGAAAATGTTTACTTGACATAACTTCAAAAAATCAGTATATTAAACCGAATATGAAACTCTTATCTATAAACGTTTCAAAACCAAAGCCTATTCAATACGGCGGCAAAACGATCCAGACAGGTATTTTCAAAGAACCCGTGTCCGGCACCGTCATGCTCAGAGAGAAGAACATTGACGGTGATGGACAAGGCGATCTGCGGGTACACGGCGGCACCTATAAAGCCATCTACGGCTATCCGTTTGAGCATTATGCACACTGGCAGCAGGAATTACAAAGAGACGATTTGACCTACGGACAGTTCGGTGAAAACCTCACCGTTAAGGGCTTATTGGAGGAAGCAGTCCATGTAGGCGATGTCTTTCAGATAGGTTCAACGGTAAAGTTACAGATTACGCAGCCCCGGGTGCCGTGTTTCAAACTCGCATACAAAATGGGACTGCCGGAATTCGCCAAACAATTCTTAGAAAGTCGGCGTGTCGGCTTCTATTTTCGAGTGCTTGCAGAAGGCGAAATCACTGCTGGCGATGCGATTGCACGCATTGAAGTCGCCCCGGAACCGATGAGTGTCACGGAGATCATTAACCTCCGTTATTTTGATACGGATAACCACGAGAAAATCGCACGGGCGCGAAAGCTGCCTGCCCTCTCACCGAGTTGGAAACGGGACTTCACGAGAATTTTAGGAAAATGAATATATTTAAAGCAACAACCAAACGCGAAACGAGCGAAGCCGCAGCGCATGCCGCAAGCACAAAACTGCGCAACGCCCTTACTGAAAACGGAAGTGCCAGTTTCATCGTTGCCACCGGCGCGTCGCAATTTGATTTCCTTGCCGCACTCACTGCAGATGAAACGATTGATTGGGACAGCACGACAATGTTCCATCTCGACGAGTACATCGGCATTCCTGAGACGCATCCCGCCAGTTTTCGCAAGTACCTACGAGAACGTCTCGTGGACATTGTTAATCCGGGAACCGTCCATTTTCTGAACGGCGAGACGAACGAACCGCAAGCCGAATGTGATCGGTTAAATCAGATTATCGCGCAACACCAGATTGATGTCGCGTTCGTAGGCATCGGCGAGAATGGCCACCTTGCCTTCAACGATCCACCCGCTGATTTTGAGACAGAAGATCCCTATATCTTGGTCGAATTAGATGAGGCGTGCCGTCTCCAGCAAGTCGGTGAAGGCTGGTTCAATGGCATTGATGATGTGCCAACACAAGCGATTTCCATGTCCATCCGCCAGATTATGAAGGCGAAAGCAATCGTTTGCACTGTGCCGGATGAACGGAAAGCGGAAGCCGTGCGGAATTGCTTACACGGCGAGATAACGCCGATGCATCCAGCCTCCATCTTACAGACACATACAGATTGTGCCGTGTTTCTGGACGCTGGATCGGCATCTCTGTTGTAAGGTAGGATTAGCAGCCCTGGCACTGGAACTTAACGTACGGCTTTAATCTGTCCCCAGGTGACAGCGAGTTTATTCTGTGGGGCGACATCAAATGGAATCTGACCCAAAGCATAAAGGATTGAACGGTGGATGAGTTCCCACCCATCGTCTGTTACCTGTTCCCAACCGGTGGAGTGGGGCCAGATGTTGACGTGTCTCGCTTTCGTAGAGCCTTTAACTGTTTTCGCGCCTTTTTCATAGACAGAGATAGCGACGAGATCGTCGTTGTCGGCGCGTACCGCTAATATGTCAACATCGCCTTCAAAGCCGCTGCACGTCATGAGGGCTATCGCCGGTTTGCTGACTGTAATGTCGCCTTTAAAGCCTTCCATTATGGGATGTTCGGGGTCAATGACAGTGATATCATCGCCGGGATCGGAGTTGAATGTGCCATCTGCTGCAAACCCCATATCGTCGTAGGTCCACGTCTCGGCGTTGACGACTGGAGCACTTGAGTCTTTGTAAGCATCCAGAATGTTGGCACTGGAGGTTGATTCTGAAATGAAGACAATGTCTACATCCGCAAGGTTGACAGGATGTTTCGCTAAGTGCTCATGCGGTTCAACGACGTAACCCCACTCCTCAAGGTATTCTATGAGGAGAACGTCCTTCGGATCGGGTTCACCTGAGCCAACAAGTACCATCTTTTCACCCGCAGCGATGGCTGCACCTACAACAAAAAGTAGCACGAAAATCGATAAGAAAAAGTGACGATACATGAGAAGAATTTTCCTCCTTTTAGGTTGAACTTGGAAATATGAAGGTATCTGCACACAACTATTTGGAACGTCCTGAATGTTGGCAGATCCTCCCAAGAAATTTGATCAGATTTCAGATTAGCCTTGAATATACTCTATCGGAATATATGAGAAATGTCAAGCCTTTTGATTGGAAGGTAGGGTTATTTAGTTTTCCGTTCTTTTGGCATTTTGGGGTACCAGGACCCGGTAGAAGCGGTTTGATGAAGTTTAAGAAAATATTTCGGTAATCCCATTTGAAAAAACGATTGTAGGGGGTTTTTGCTTGGGTGTTTCCCCTAGGTCTTGTGCCTACCCGTGCATTACCGAATTAATAAATTAATCTTCATTAACCGCTTCGGGCATTGCAAAGAGGTGTTCAAACCCCGTTTGTGGGAAATGGAGCGAGTAGATGAAAGACACAGTCAGAGTCGGAATCATTGGTGTCGGCGGAACGATCAGCAGCACAACAATTATTCTCGCCGGAGAACCGAATGTAGAACTCGTCGCTTTGGCGGACCCGGATGCTACCCGTCGAAAAAGAGTCTTAGGCGACATTAAAGGTGTCCGCGTCTTCGATGATTACAAGGAGATGTTTGACGCGTGCGATTTGGATGCAGTCTGCATTGGGCTCCCAACGTGGATGCACGCTCCTGTCTCACAGGAAGCAGCGGCGCTTGGATTGCATGTACTCTGCGAAAAGCCACCCTCAAACGATGCGGAAGAGTTAATACCCGTCACACAACTCGCCGCAAGCAAAGGGCTCGTCTATATGTTCGTCCGTCAATCGCGCTTCACGGCTCAGTTGATGGAAGGACGTAGACTCGTGCAGGCTGGCGAACTCGGAGACGTGTATTACGCCGAGACCCGATGGATACGCACACGATGGCATTCTGCACGCGGATGGCGGCACGATAAAGCAAAAGGTGGCGGTGTGCTGCTCGATCTCGGTATTCATGCCATTGATAATGTTTGGTTTATGATGGGCAATCCGCGTCCCACAGAGGTTATGGCAGGACTATACTGTACATTCTCCGATCTCGCACCCCCTGAACAAGTCTACACCGCCGACGATGCTGCCTGCGGGTTTGTGCGGTTTGAGAACGGATGTACCCTGCATTTTTCAGTCGCGTTTTCGATGAATACCACAAACCGACAAACACCCGCAAAAGGAAGCGATCTGGTCAAAAGCGAGATTCAGGAGTTTCAACTTTACGGCACAAAGGCAGGACTCGAAAGCGGAAAACTCCTGGTTGGAACACCCGACGGCGTTAAAGTCACACCCATGAAACCACCGCCACAAAAGGCAGATGATATAACACTTCAGGCACGAGAGTTCATTCGGGCAATTCGAGAGGAAGACGAACCCCTTAATCCCGGTTCGCAAGCAGTGATGCTGATGCAAATGCTCGATGGAGCAATGAAATCCAGCGAGACTGGTAGTGCCGTTACAATTCAGCCAGTTTCATAAGTTCAAACGGAGAAGTAGCAATGTCTGTACAACGTGATCAGATGAGACTCACACCTCAACAGAAGCAGCAATTTCACGATGACGGTTTCCTGTTTGTCCGAAACGTGCTACCAAATGCGGCACTTCAGCCTTTGATTGACGAGTTATCGCAGTTGGTTGATGACGGCACTCAGGCAGCAGTCAAAAATGGCAGCCTTGACCCGTCGGATACTTATGATGACGAACCCTTTGAAACGAGATTGGCACGAGTCTCAAATGCCTGTTCCGATCCGAACTGGATCTGGAGCAACTATTTCCGAGATCAAAAAATCCGAACCGCTGGGATGTTCACGCTCAGAACGGCACCTACACTACTGGATGTCGTTGGCTCTCTCATCGGTGAAGAGATCTTTGCGCATCCGCAGTTTAATTATCGTGCCAAATTGCCGGACCAAGCGGTTACCGTTATCCCGTGGCATCAAGATTTAGCATATCTCATCCCGGAAGAGGCGGGTGATACCTTGGTTGTGAACGTCTGGCTTCCGCTTATTCGAGCGACGGAAGAAAACGGGTGCATGCAGGTCATCCGAGGATCGCATCGCTACAATCTGATTGCACATAACTACCAAGATCAGACCCCCGGGCATACAGGCGGCAGAGGCATCAGCGATGAAGAATTACCACCCGGTGATGTCGTTACTGCTGAACTTGAAGGAGGAGACATCTTACTGACGAGTGAGCGGGTCGTCCACCGTGGACTTCCGAACCGTTCCGATACAGTCCGTTGGAGTGTCGATACGCGCTATAGCCAAATCGGGTTGCCAACCGGTCGAGAGAATGTTCCCGGGTTTATTGCTCGGAGTTGTACTAATCCTGATAGTATTGCCAAGTCCCATCACGACTGGAATCGCCAATTTACATAGAGCTGATGTCCCTAAATCGCCTTGTATTTTTCACACCTATCTGATATACTATGCAAACGAGTTTGGGTGGCACTATGAAGCATACTGCCCGGTATGTCTGCCACCCTCTGATCTTCACAGGGGGATAAAAGAACTCGGAACTGGGAAAATCCAATAGAGTAGGTATTTGCTTATGAATAATCGGGATGGACAGGTTCTCACGCCAAGTGTGGCTCAAGAACTCATCATAGAGTTTTTCACAGGCGCGACTGTCCAAAAGCAGGAAATCGTAAGAGTAGTGGATGAAGCACACACGGAACGTGGTGGACAACCACCAACAACTGGAATTGATCGTCCTGTCACGCATGCCCTGGCAAGAATGAAACAATTGGGTCTTGCCGAGAATTCAGAACGTGGTATTTGGGTTATAAAACCGGCACGAATCAAGACCCTTGCTGAGTTTATGAAGTGGGCAAAGAAATTTACTCCCGGAGAATATGTGTTTCGGGGTGTCACCAATGAATCCTATGGCATACAAGCATCCGCTTATCGCCGTCCCCAAAAAAATTACAGAGACTTTGATAAATTCCTAAAAATTAATAAAGATTTGGTTGACGAAACAAAACTGCGCGGATACCATGAAAGGGATGGGCGGCAATTAGAGGATTTGGAAATACTTGCTGAACTTCAACACTATGGGGCAGCTACCTGTCTTATAGACTTTAGCTACAGTGCTCAGGTCGCACTCTGGTTTGCCTGTGAACCAGATTCTAAAACTTCGCAAGATTGTGATTGTGAGACTTCTCAAGATTCCGAAAACCCTTTAATAAATGGTAAAGTCTTCGCGGTGCATCACCGTTCGTCTGATGATTTTGAAAAGATTGATTCAAAGGATCTAAAAAAAGAAATTGATGATTTTCTCCAAGATGAAGAAAACTCTCAGTTGTATCATTGGCAACCTCGGCAACAGAACAATCGTATTATTGCACAGCAATCTATCTTCTTATTTGGGCGTTACGAATTTATTGACGATGATAGGTGTGTCATAGAGGCAAGTTGCAAGCAAAATATTCTAACGGAGTTGCGACAAGTATCAGGTATTACTGAAGCGATGCTTTTTCCTGATTTTGATGGATTTGCCCGCCTACGTGGAGTGGGTGTTCGATACACGCAACTCAATGCCTATGAGTATACAGATCTTGCTAAAAGGCGATTTGAAGCTGGTAACTATAATGATGCTATTGACTATTGTAACAGGGCAATTGATCAAGACCCGAATTATGCCGAGGCATACTACTGGCATGGACGCGCGAAACAGCAGCAAAATCAACACACATCTGCTATCTCTGACTTTGATAGGTGTATCAACCTTGACTTCCATTATGTAGACGCATACTACTATCGAGCAGAGTCAAAATTCTATCTTCGCCTCCTTGGTGAAGCGAGGGCAGACCTCCAAGATGCACTTGGAATAATTGACTTTATTGGAGATACAAGGTTCACGGGATTGATTCAGGCTTTGCTTGATGAAATAGATTCACACATGGCAGAAGGAGTTGAGGATGAATAAACTCTATTTTGGCGACAACCTCGAAATCCTACGATGGATGGACGACCAACACGTTGATTTGATATGCACCGACCCACCTTTCAATTCCGGTCGCGATTACAATGCATTTCTCGGCGACTCCCTCGCCCAAAAGAAAGCATTTACCGACATCTGGACCTGGGACACCGCCGCTGAAGAATCACGCGCCGATATTACGCGGCGTGCATTGAGTTGTGATACCTACAAAGCTCTTGATGAATGCTTGCGAGGTTATGACTTTGTGCTTCGGCGTTCTGTGTCTGGTAACAAAGGAGCAATGCGTGCTTATCTCGCTTTCATGGGACCGCGACTTGCTGAAATGCACCGCGTGCTCAGTAAGAGCGGAAGTATCTATCTGCACTGCGATCCGACTGCATCCCACTACCTCAGGGGCGTTATGGATGCCATCTGGGATCAACAGAATCGAAATAGGAATGAATTTTTTCGGAATGAAATCGTCTGGTCATATCGCCGTTGGGCTGCAAAACATCCAAACTTCCAGAGGATGCACGATACTATCTTGCGTTATTCAAAAGGCACGAACGCAACTTGGAATCAACTGTATGAACCTCGCCCGGCATCAACCCTTAAAAGGTTCGGCACCAAAGAAATCAAGAGTGCCTACGCACCAGACGGAAGACGTATACCTTCTGAGACGACAGACAAAGAATCTAAAGGCGTGCCACTTCGAGATGTTTGGGAGATAAGCGTAATTGCACCATCTTCCAAAGAACGTCTTGGTTATCCTACGCAGAAGCCTCGCGTCCTCTACGAGCGGATGATTAGAGCCTCCAGCAATGAAGGAGACACAGTTCTTGATCCATTCTGCGGATGTGGCACGACGATTGATGCAGCTCATACGCTCAACCGCCAGTGGATAGGGATTGACTTAACGATTTTAGCCCTGGATCCGATGCGCTACCGATTAGAGGATCGACACGGCTTGAAACCCTCAAAAGACTATGAGGTCCACGGCTATCCGACGAACATGCAAGAAGTCCTAAAATTGGTTCGCGATGAAAAGAAATACCATGACTTTTCAAATTGGGCTGTTACACAGTTGGGATTGGAGCCAACAAGAGATACTGGTGATGGAGGATATGATGGTGTAGGACATTTCACCGTCTGGACACCACGCGGCATGGAAAAGACGGAAGCACGGGTGCTTGCTGAAGTTAAGACCGGCAAACCTACACTAACACAGGTTCGCTCTTTTTGCCACGTAATGGAACGGAACGAAGCAAAGGTAGGAATCTTCATCACAATAGAATCTGTCACAGCAGGTATGCGTCAGGTGGCGGAGGATATGGGAAGTTTTGAACATAATGGACTAAGATACCCGCGTCTCCAATTCTGGCAGATAGATGATACTTATTTTGACAACCAAGAGATAATCAATACCCTCGTCCGATTCCCAGAAGAGTGGCGAATTCGTCCCACACAGAAATCAGAAAGACATTTCGCAGATAAGCAGACAGAACTGGCTATATAAGAGGAGCAATCATCAGGCAAGAAGTCAAATCTATTCCACCAACCGCTTCCCACAATTTTAGTGAGAATCACCAAATCAGAAAGGAGTACAGAATGAGTCGAGCAACAAATAAATGTGATGCCTCACCGCGAGGTTCAAATTTAGCATATAAGGCACTTAAACCTCTTGCAGAGGCTCGCAAAGATTATGTAATTGTTGTCGTCAAGAGGTTGTACTGCCATCGGAAATTCGGTCTACTCTCTAAACCAAGATTGTGATATAATAACAATCTGATTGAAAGGAGCCTCCGATAACAGGACAAATGCGCTACATAATCGCAAAAATCTTGGCATTCCCGAATTTTTGTGTTGGTCTAAAAGGGTGTGAAATTGGTTGGAGTCGTTTAATTTAGACACTGCATACAGGTAAAAAAACGAACAAAACCTAATTAAACCTGTCTATATGTCTGCTAAGGTTATTTAGTTTTAGAAATTATGTTCGGGTTTTACTATAAAACTAAAGGACCCGATGAAATTGGTTAGTGGAACTTGACTTGCATCTATTCTTAATGGAGGTAACGTTTTACAATGTATCGGATATTACTCTCGCTTTTGATCCTCGCCGGATTGGTGCTAATGCCTTTCGGTGCTACAGCGTTGGACTTAAAGGATAAAGAACTGCTGCTATACCTTCCCTTCAACGAAGGCAAAGGAAAAGCGATGGAAGATCTTTCCCCCCATGGGAACGACGCTGAACTGGTCGGGGATGGGGATTGGGTTGATGGAAAATTTGGAAAAGCCATGGAATTTGCCCAAGCGGGCGAAGTCAAGGCTCCTTATATTGAACTGAACGAGAAGAGTTTTACGGTGACGATGTGGGTCAAGCCAGCCTTGAGTGGAGGGGACCAACAGTGCGTTTTCACGCAGACACAGGTCAATGCCCAAAACACAAGTCTGCACTATCGTATCTACAACAACGGCACTGTCCGTATGGGTTTTTATGCCAATGACCTTGACGCTCCTACCGCCGTTAAAGCCGACAAGTGGGCACATATCACTTTCTGGTTGGATGTCAAAGGTAAATCCCGACAGATTTACATTGACGGTAAGTCAGTGGTTGAAGACGCAGGCAAAGCTGGAATTGAGTACCTTGGAACGGCAGGCGATACGATGATCGGCTCATGGGGCGCGACGGGGCAGAAGTTCAACGGTGTCATTGATGAAGTCGCAGTGTGGGATCGAGCGTTGTCGGAAGATGATATTCAGCGGAGCATGGAAGACTTAACTGCTTTGTCTGTAGATCCCGCAGATAAACTCGCAACTACATGGGCAAGTGTCAAAGCGTGGCGTTAAATCTCGATTTTCGTTAATCTATCTGTCGTATTTCAACACGCATGATAGTGACCGTAGGGGCTGGGTAACCCAGCCCCTACAAGCTCCCTCCGATGTAGGCACTTGTTTGACAGACACGTGCAACCACATATACTATTCAAGATTCTATTATATTGACCCGTCCCCAAACTTCTTCTGGAACAGAGAAACCGTATCATGGTCGGGATGATTCGGCAGTTCAGCGGGGCTTCCCACGCTTCGTCAACATCCGTTAGTTTCACAGGTTTGCCATCGTTTTCCAAAACCGATTTCCAGCCCGCGAGGAAGACGTTCGTCTTGTGCAGAATCTCATCAAAGGTCTGTGGCATCTCGTTGTGGAGTGCCATGTTCTGGAACGCCCAAATCGTCGGTAACCAGATCTCCGTCTTGTCGAACGGATAACCCGTACCGGTGTGGATTCTGAAGTTCTCGCCACCGTAGGCTTCCTGTGTATGGATCTGCACCGTTCCCCAAGAACCACTCACCTGATGAAGCGTCCCGTAAAATTGACGCCCCTCGCTGTCAACATGCTCAAAGGTGAGGACCCCAGGCGGGCTGTGCCAACTATCCGCTTGGTATGCAACAGACACAACCGGATTCCCTGCCTCCGCAACGGCTTTACAGACCATATAGAGACCGTGGATGCCGTGTGTCGGATAATCATCAAACGAATTGGTCGCTGTGTAGCAGACGATTTGTTTATCGCTTGCCCACGCCTTGGCACGCGAGATGGCATCGTTGTGCTCATGGCTCGATGGCGCAACGATAGTCGCCCCGTGTTTTTGTGCAAGGTCAATCATTTGCCGTGCTTTCGCAACGGAGTTTGTAAACGGACGGTTGATGAGGTTCGGTAAACCCGCTTCCAAGTACGGTTCATGGAGGATATGGTTCCATGGGTGGTTATAGTAACCACCGGAGATTACGCCGTCTACCTTCCCCAACATATCATCAAAATTCTTGACGACTTCACACCCGTAAGATTCAGCAATTACTTGTGCCTTTTCGTATTCAATGTCCCAACAGTGGGTGATCCGCATCCCCGTAAAAGGTGTATCTTTCTGACCGGCACGCGGATTGATATGCGGTGCCCACAACGGCATGTGTGAATATGAGTCTACGCTCAGAAATCCGACACGGAAAGGTTCAGGATTAGATGCTTGCATGACTGGCTCCTTTTTATAGAGTCGTCAGCAGTCAGTTAATAGTTTTCAGTAAGAGGTATTTGATGCGCGTCAAAAATCCTTTTGCACTGATAACTGACAACTGATAACTGATAACTTTTCTCACATTGAAACCCAAGTCGAGCCGTTTTCACAAGACTCAACTGCTTTGTAAATGAACTGCATGCCCCGCAATCCATCGTAGACGGTTGGGAAATCGTATGCCTCGGTTTCCATGGGATCGCCGTCAATAAACTGGCGGATGGCTGCAACGACACCGACATAGATCGTCGCAAACGCCTCCAAGTATCCTTCAGGATGACCGGTTGGGATACGTGCACCCGCTGCCGCTGCCTCGGACAGGTACCCCTGACCACGGGTAAGCGTCTGTCTCGGTTCACCGTATTGATAGAGTTCAAGATAGTTCGGATTCTCTTGCGCCCATTTTACCGCGCCCTGTTCGGCATAAACGCGGAGGGTCAGTCCGTTTTCTTCCCCAGTGGCGACCTGACTTATGCTTAAAACGCCTTTACCGCCGCCTTTGAAACGGAGTAAGGCGTTGACATCCTCATCCAGTACCCTGTCGGGAAGGAAAGTGCTCTTATCAGCACAAAGTTCAACAATCGGATCGCCGGTGACGTATTCAAGCAGATTTACACAATGCGTGCCCACATCGCCCATCGTGCCGCCGATGCCTGACTGCGTAGGATCAACACGCCATTCCGCTTGCTTCCGACCGAGTTTCTCGTGTGGGACCATCAGAAAGTCCTGAAGATATTCGACGATGACCTTACGGATTTGTCCCATTGAGCCTTCGGCGAACAGCGAACGCGCATGCCGTACGAGTGGATGCCCTGTGTAATTATGGGTCAACGCAAAGACAAGTCCTGAATCTTCGACGAGTTTTACAAGTGCCTCGGCTTCATCAAGACTGTAAGTCATCGGTTTGTCGCAAACGACGTGGAAACCCGCGTCCAGAAACGTCTTTGCGATGTCAAAGTGGGAAATGTTCGGTGTGACAATACTGACGAAGTCGATACGCTCGTCTTCGGGAAGCGCAGCTTCGGCTGCCGCCATCTCTGCGTAACTATTATAACAACGGTTTGGGTCGAGATACAGTTCTGCCCCGGTGACGCGTGTGTTTTCTGGGTCGCGTGAGAAGCACCCAGCAACAACTTCAATTTGCTGATCGAGCGTAGCAGCGATGCGATGGACACCCCCAATAAAGGCACCTTGCCCGCCACCTACCATGCCCATTCGTAGTTTCCGTTTCCAAGATTCCATAATCCGTTACTCCAATTTATGCTGAGTTATAAAAACATATTGATCCCTTGTAGGGGTTTTTGCTTGGGGTGTTTTTGCTTGGGTATTTCTGCGTATTGCAAACGCTGAAATCCAATACGAAGAAAGTGTTTCTGCGGATTTCCCCTAGCCCTTGTGGCTGCCCACACATGTAGGGACTGTCCTTGTGGCTGCCCATAAATGTAGGGGCTGCCCTTGTGGCTGCCCACTATCTTCAATCCAAACCGAGGATCTCTCTATTCCGTTCTGTATCGGTCTCGCCGCCCGCGAAGTCATCAAAAGCGACATCGGTCGTTTCGATAATATGTTTAGCGATAAAAGGCGCGCCTTCTGCCGCACCTTGTTCTGGACTTTTGACGCAGCATTCCCACTCCAGTACTGCCCAACTGTCGTAACCCGCTTCGGTGAGTAGCGTGAACACCTGGGTGAAATCTACTTGCCCGTCGCCGAGCGAGCGGAATCTCCCCGCACGTCCAGCCCATGACTGATAGCCACCGTAGACCCCAACCCGACCTGTCGGGCGGAATTCGGCATCCTTCACGTGAAATCCTTTGATGCGTTCGCTGTAAAGTCGGATGAAGTCGATGTAATCGAGTTGTTGCAGCAGAAAATGGCTTGGATCGTAGTTGAGACAAGCAGCAGGATGGTTATCCGTGTAATCTAAGAACATCTCGTAGGTCGCACCGTCATAGATGTCAGAGCCTGGATGGAGTTCATACGCAAAGACTTGTCCGTTATCGTGTGCCAGATCCAGCAAAGGGGTCCATCGTGCGGCGAGCTCTTTGAACGCCTCTTCAATAATTCCATCGGGACGTTGGGGCCATGGATAAACGGTATGCCACGCGAAACCGCCTGAAAGCACAGGAATAACATCGAGACCCATGTTCACTGAAGCATGGATGCATTTCGTCAATTCGCCTGTCGCCCATACTGTCCTTTCGGCACCGCGCAAGCCGGGCGGATGGAACGCCTCAAACATAACTTCATACGCCGGGTGTACAGCCAGAACTTGTCCAGCGAGGTAGCCTGCGACCTCTGTTGTTTCAAGCCCCATCTCGTTAAGCGTTCCTCTAAATTCATCGCAATAGGTTTTGGATTCGGCAGCTTTCCCGATGTCAATAACACTTTCATCCCAACCGGGAAGTTGGACACCTTTGTACCCTAAGCCTGCAACCCATTTCCCGATGTTTTCCATGGTGTCGTATGGTGTCTCGTCCCGCATGAATTGCGCGAGAAAGATAGCTGGCCCTTTAATTTTCGGCATTATTCCTACGCTCCTGTCTAAGAGGTGTGAGTGTCGTCGTTAGATATACCGCCCAGTTTATAGTAAATCGTAAAAATAAGTGCACCCTTCAGAAACACAAGTACCCTTCCGTCCCTGGCGAGGTTTCATGAAGATTAATTTATTAATTCGGTAATTTCCTATCCGCACAAAGCAAAGCTACCCCCGCCGCTGGTGAGGTTTCTAACCTCGCCCAATTACCGATTTATTTTTTTAACTCCATCTAACCTCGCCTTTCCTTTAGTGTATCGTTAATTGTGGGCTTTACTATAAAATCAGCGAAAAATAATTACCAAATCTTCACGAATTTTGGGT
>CAZGAW010000067.1:22782-28389 GCA_964523645.1 uncultured bacterium
GGCTTTACTATAAAATCAGCGAAAAATAATTACCAAATCTTCACGAATTTTGGGTATAATATATTATAGTCTTTATGCAATGTCAAGAGATTTGGAGGCAGTTCAGTTTCGTGAAAGGGAAAAAGGTGAAACAACCTATCTATGGATTAACAGTTCGCGGGGTAACGAAGCGTTTTCAGCGTGCCAAGCGGACGAATGGTAAACTGCGTTTTCATCAGAAACTTCAGCATATATTCAAGCGCGAGAAGGAAGTTATCCGCGCAGTTGATGACATCTCCTTAGAGGTAAACATCGGAGAAATCTATGGGATTCTCGGCGCGAACGGTTCAGGAAAATCGACGCTAATTCGTCTGATCTCGACGCTGCTACTCCCCGATGCTGGAAGTATTCATGTCTTCGGAGACGATGTGGTAACAAATAGCCTGAAGGTTAGAAAGGTGATGAACCGGGTCTCCGTTGAGGCTTCCTTCTTTAAACGTCTCTCTTCGGAAGAGAACCTGATTTACGCTGCCCGTCTCTACGGGATTCCAGCTCCCGAAGCCGAACGAAAATCAAAGCAGATTTTGGAACGACTCGGTTTTGCTGCAGATCGGATGAACGAAGAGATGGAACACCTATCACGCGGGATGCAACAGAAAGTCGCCATTGCGCGTGCCCTCCTCACTACCCCGATGCTTCTCCTGCTCGATGAACCGACGACAGGACTCGACCCGAAATCTAAGCGCGATGTACAAGCCTTTATTGAAGAGATCCGTCAAGAACGGAATGCCGTCATTGTCCTAACCACACACGATATGGTGGAAGCTGAAAAGTTGTGTGACAAGATCGCAATCATTGACAAGGGACGGTTTATCGCAGAAGGGACGGTCGAGGAACTCATCGCCAACGCCTCACCACAGAATGGGAACCCCGCGACATTGGAGGACGTGTTTATAGCACTAACCGGTAAAGGGATTGAGGAGGATGCGTAACGCCATGCTGAATTTTGTTCGGGAAACGATTGTCTCTTACGCGTTCATTGAACGCAACTTTAATCTGCTGAAGCGGTATATGAGTTGGGAAATCCTCTTTTTCAGTTATTCCATCGTCAACGCCCTAACGATCGGCTTGATTATGGTAGGACGTGGTAGCAGTGAAGATGTGCTTTATCTCGTCATTGGCGCACTCGTCTGGGGGTTTCTTTCCATTATGATGCGGGAGGTCAGCGATGCGATTACATGGGAGAGATGGGAAGGGACGATTGAATATACTTTTATGGCTCCGATTTACCGCATCACACATCTTGTGGGTTCGTGTCTATTTGCAATCCTATACGGGTTGCTGCGGACAGCTTTAGTTTTAGCGATAGTGCCGTTCTTTTTTGGGGAACACATCGACTTAGGCAACGCGAATTGGCTAACGATGGCAGTTACTGTGCTTGTCTCCAGTCTCTCTTTCATCGGGATCGGACTAATGGCAGCGATCTTTCCGTTACTCTCACCCGAAAAAGGACAAGCCGCAACGGGGATCATTGAATCCATGCTACTCTTAGTCTCCGGGATCTATTATGAAATTGAAGTGTTACCCACATGGCTGCAACCGATTTCCAAAATTTCGCCTGCCACGTATACACTCAAATCGATTCGTGCCGCAATGCTTGACAACGCGCCCCTTGAGAGCCAGTTGGGGAATCTGTTTTTACTATTCGTCATTGGTATCCTACTCATTCCACTTGGATTTTTGGTTTTCCATTTGGGTGAAAAGTATGCTAAGCGTGTCGGCAGGCTTAAAAGAAGTGGGTAGTTGAATAGCGTGCCCTTTCAGTTCAACGCAATCTGCGTTTATGTAATTTTGTATTCTATCGAATTATCATGGAGGAGTTGATGTCAGGATATTATAGATTTCCAACCATTTGTCAGGATACCATTGTTTTTGTGTGTGAAGATGATTTGTGGACGGTTCCCGTCGGCGGTGGGTTTGCGAGACGACTCACGTCGAATCTCGGTGCAGCCAGTTCACCACGCCTATCACCGGATGGTGAAAGACTCGCGTTCAGCGGACGTGAAGAGGGACCTGCAGAGGTTTATGTTATGCCCGCGCTTGGGGGCGAGGCGAAGCGTCTCACTTACCAGGGGAGCAATGCTGCTATCGTCGGCTGGGACACCGATAGTCAGACGATTCTCTATTCGAGTAATGCGGGTTTGGCGTTTGATCCGTGGATATGGAGTATCCCTTCAGACGGCGGCGAGCCGCAACGCCTATCTTATGGGCCTGCGAACCATATTGATTTCAGTGATACTGGGGGCGTTGTCCTCGGTAGATTGACCCGCGAACCTGCGCGTTGGAAACGCTATCGAGGCGGTACCGCAGGACAACTCTGGGTAGACCCTGAAGGAGATGGACAGTTTCAACCCCTCGCACCCGTAGATAGCAATTTCACGACACCGTTGTGGATCAATGAACGTATCTATTTTATTTCTGACCATGAAGGTGTCGGCAATATCTACTCCTGCCTCCCAACGGGCGAAGATATTCAGCGCCATACGCATCAGGATACCTACTACTGTCGTTCCGCTCAGACAGATGGGACACGTATCGTCTATCACGCTGGCGCAGACCTGTTTGTTTATGAAATCGAGAACGGAACTGAAACCCGCGTTGAGGTCGAATTCCGAAGCCCTCGGACCCAGCGACAACGGAAATTCGTCAGTTCATCACACTATTTACAAGATTATGTCCCGACACCAGACGGTCACGCATTGGCGGTAACAGTCCGAGGGAAACCCTTTACGATGGCGAATTGGGAAGGTGCTGTTCTCCAACACGGCGAACGTAGCGGAACACGCTACCGCTTTACTGAATGGCTCAACGACGGTAAACGCCTCGTTACCCTCTCCGATGCAGGCGGTGAAGAGGCACTCGAGATTCATACACGCGATGGGAGCACTGACGTTGTCCGGCTTGACGCACTTGACATCGGACACGTTCGGCAGCTTGCGGTTGCGCCGGAAACTGGCGACGATGAAAAAGATCAGTTGCTACTTATCAATAATCGGCTTGAACTTTTGCATATCAATTTAGAGACACAGGAGATGCAAGTGCTCGACAAAGGGCATTATCAGAATATCCGAGGTGTAGCATGGTCGCCTGATGGTAAATGGTGTGCATATAGTTTCGCATCAACAGAGACCACCCGTTCTATCAAACTCTGCAAGATTGAAACGGGTGAGACTTGGTTCGTTACCGAACCCGAATTCAACGACTTCAGTCCAGCGTGGGATCCAGAAGGAAAATATCTCTATTTCCTCTCTTATCGGGAGTTCGACCCTGTCTACGATGCACTGCACTTTGATCTTGGGTTCCCTTCGGCGATGCGTCCTTTGCTGGTGACTTTGCAGAAAACATTAGGCAACCCATTCATCCCTGAACCCCGTCCACTTGAGGAGGAGAAAGAAGATAAGGATGAAAAGGATACGGACGAGAAGAAACAGGATAGCGAGGATCAGGAAACTAACGAGAAATCTGAACAGAAGGCGGATAAATCGATCACGATAGACCTGGAAGGTATTGCGCAGCGCGTCGTCGCGTTTCCGTATCCACATGGTCGTTACGGGCAGATCGCTGGTATTGAAGGCAAAGCGATTTTTACCGCGTTTCCAGTGCGAGAAACGCCTCCAGACGATGATAGCCGCAGCAGACCGAGGGGTGTGCTACACGCCTACGATTTCAAGGAACAGAAAAAGGAGACGCTTGTTTCCGGTATTAATGATTTTCAACTTTCGCGTGATGCGAAAACGCTCGTCTATTCTACGGGGAATCGGTTGCGTGTTATCAGAGCCGGTAAAAAGGCTGAAGGAGACTCCAAGTCTGAGAGTCGAGGGGGTCCGGGTCGACAAACGGGTTGGATTGACCTTAATCGTGTCAAAACCTCCATCGTTCCAACAGACGAGTGGAAGCAGATGTATCGGGAGGCGTGGCGGCTTCAACGGGATTACTTCTGGACAGCGGATATGTCTGGCGTGGATTGGGAGCATGTGTATCAACGTTATCTGCCGCTCCTTGAACGAATCGCAACGCGCGGTGAGTTTTCGGACTTGATGTGGGAGATGCAGGGGGAGCTCGGCACCTCGCATGCGTATGAGATGGGCGGGGATTATCGGAGTTCTCCGAACTACGCTCAAGGGTTTCTCGGTGCGGATTTTGCTTACGATACGGAGCATAGCGGTTATAGAATCACGCACATCCCGCGCGGCGATGGCTGGGAAGCAACGAAGGATTCCCCACTCAACGCCCCGGGAATTAATATCAGTGAAGGCGATGTTTTGCTCGCTATTGCCGGGCAGCGTGTCAGTGAAACCGTTTCGCCCGGTGAACTGCTCGTGCATCTTGCGAATCAGGAGGTTCAAGCCACGTTCCAAAATGCAGAGGACGGCGAAAAACGCGTCGTCACACTCAAGGTATTGGGGAGCGAAAGCGAACTTCGGTATCGCGAATGGGTCTCCAAGAATCGGCGATACGTCCATGAAAAAACAGACGGTAAGGTCGGGTATGTTCATATTCCCGACATGAGTCGGCGTGGGTACGCCGAGTTTCATCGCGGCTTTCTCGCCGAAGTGAGTTATCCCGGTCTACTGGTGGATGTCCGTTACAATGGTGGTGGACACGTCTCACAACTGCTTTTAGAGAAGTTATCTCGCCGGCGCATTGGGTACGACGTTCCGCGTTGGGGGACCCCGCACCCGTATCCAGATGCCTCGGTTCTGGGTCCGATGGTGGCTGTCACGAACGAGAACGCAGGTTCGGATGGCGATATTTTCTCGCACTGCTTCAAACTGATGGAGTTGGGCTTGCTTATCGGGAAGCGGACGTGGGGAGGCGTTATCGGTATTTCTCCGCATCAGGCGTTTGTGGATAGCGGTGGCACGACGCAACCGGAGTATTCTTTCTGGTTCGTTGATGTGGGTTGGAGCGTTGAAAACTACGGGACCGACCCGGATATTGAGGTAGACTATCGTCCGCAGGACTATACCACAGAAGCCGACCCGCAGCTGGACCGCGGAATTGCGGAACTCCTCCGACAGATGGAGGAAAATCCACCCGAAGTTCCAGATTTCGGTGAACGTCCGCGTTTAACATTACCCACATTGCCGAAAGCGTGATATAATAAAAGGAATGTGCTTGTTGTAGGCACATTCCTTTTCAACTTTACAAACAATAGAAGCGTTTTACGATCCTTGTTTCAGCGATAGGCGTGTAACAAGGCGGAGGGACAATGTAAGATCAAGATATAGGCAGTGATGTTGTGGTTTTCAAGGGAGCAATAGGAATAGACGTAGAGAGTTTCACAATACTTGGGGATTTTATCATAAGATTTTGAACAGAGAGCGTAAAAAGTCTTCACAATGATAAAAACAATTTTTCATATCTGTCCACGGAATAAATAGATAGAAGGAGTAAAGCCTATGATACCGACTATAACGAAATTAATCATAAAAATTGAGCAGCTTGAGTGGGATTTAGCAGAAGTGAAAAAGGAGTTAGAAGAACTTCAAGCACCTTTGATGAAATCATTTACACCCGAGGAGCGCAAAGCAGTAAAAGTAGCTCGCTCTCGAGCCCAAAGGGACA
>CAZGAW010000068.1:0-7459 GCA_964523645.1 uncultured bacterium
TTAGTTTGCGGCCACATAACCCTGCACAAACTAACAGTTTGTGCTACAGAAATCCTGTCGATCCTGATGCGGATAGGACCGCTGCCAAAATATTTACGCACCCAATGAGAACCCCAAAAACATTGCCAATATCTGTCAGCGTATGCTATAATTGATATATTAGATCCGATAGATTTTGAATCCTGGGGAGTGAGTGGATGTTCAGTCTGAGTAGTTCTCAGTTCGGTTTTTCCATGCGAAACCGACACCCCATAACAGTGTATTTGGTGTTATACGCGATGCTTTTTAGGGGCATCGGGCAGTTTGCTGTTTTTGCGGAAGAGGGTACCGCGCCTGTGCAATTGGAGAAAATTGTTGTAACACCCGGACGTTTTACCATTTATGACGGGGCATCGGCAAGAATCTCCCTCTCTAAACAGGAAATTGAGCGTTTTCCGTTAATTGACAACGATGTGATGCGTGCAGGTCATATCTTTCCGGGTGTGGCTTCAAGCGATTATAGCACGCGGTTCAGTGTGCGCGGTGGCGAGAAGGACGATATTTCGGTCAGATTAGATGGAATGGAACTCTATAATCCGTATCATCTTCAAGACTTCGGCGGTGCCATCTCATTGATAGGTCTGGGACTTATTCAGAACACTGATTTGCTGATAGGTGGGTTTCCTGCGGAATATGGAGAGAAGATGTCGGGTGTTTTTGACATCACCACAAGGACACCAAACACTGAGAAATTCTCCGCCAATTTTGGAGTAGACTTGATTAACGCAACAGCCACCTTAGAGGGACCCCTTTCCAAAAAAGGGAGTTGGCTCCTATCCGCACGGCGTGGGTATATTGACCTGATTCTCATGCTCATGGATATCGATGAAAACTATAAGCCGCAATACGCCGACATCTATAGCAAATTGACGTATCAAGTTACACCGACGGATACAATCACGCTGAATGGTTTATACGGTTGGGATACGAATCGGATTCGTGTAGACGATATAGACAATAACTTAGATTCCCGATACGACAACTCGACAACTTGGGCGAAGTGGCGACACGTTTTCGGGGATTCACATTGGACCGACCTTTTCGTTTTCGCTGGTACCTCCAGTCAGGATAGAACGACAGGGAAGGCGGATTTTGATAATCGCAATTTCGGATTTTTCGGAACGAAAGCGGAGCTCACAGCGAACATTTTCGATAAGCACACCCTCCGCAGTGGTGTTACATGGCGTTGGTTGACGGCGCAGTATCAATACGATGTTCAAGAACGTCAGGCAGGTATAAACACCTACAAACCGATTCTCGCTGATGTTGACGATGCGGGGAGTGAAATCAATCTGTTTCTGCAAGATGAGTGGCAACTCCATTCCAAACTTGCGCTCAACGTCGGCGGACGTTATCTCTATCAGGATTATCGGGAGGAAGGTATCCAACGTTATGAAGTTGGACCGCGGGTCGCGCTTGCTCTAAAACCGACGAAAGACCTTACGCTAAGGGGTGCTTGGGGTATCTATCATCAACCCGTTCACCTGATGGGCATTCCCGTGGAAGACGGCATTGAAAGCGTCGGACGCGCCGAGCAAGCCGTGCATTATATCCTTGGCGTTGAGTATACGCCTGTTGAGCGGTTTTTGGTACGTGTTGAAGGGTATTACAACACCTTTGATAACCTTGTTGGACGGCTCCGTGAGTTCGGTAGACAGCATCAAGTTTTTGATTCACCTGAATCTGGTGATGCGAGAGGCGTTGATGTGTTCATGACCCATGTCGTATCGCAGCGTTTGACGTGGACACTCGGCTATGCTTTTGGGATCGCCGAAGAGATCGCCAATGGGACGAAACGCTTCCGCCAACATGATCGCCGGCATTCTTTCGCTGTGAGTAGTAGTTATCAGTTTGCACCGACTTGGTATCTCTATCTGAGTTGGCGTTTCCATACGGGTGAACCGAGAACGCCGCTGATTCATAGGGAAGTTCGGTTACCTGATGGTAGTATCGTCTGTGACCGGCAGTTTGGAGATATACACTCGGCGCGGATGCCTGTATACCACAGTCTCGACTTTCGTATTACAAAACGGAGTCCCTATCAGCGGTGGGAATTGTCTTGGTATTTCCAGATTTTGAACTTATATAACCGTGCCAATCTCGACCAGTATGCTTTTAGTCAACTGCGTGATGAAGATACGGATGCTGTTATCGGATGTACGATTGATGAAGAACCTCTCTTTCCGATTGTCCCTACGTTAGGGGTTACGGTAACTTTCTGAAGACATACGGCTATTAAGAAATGTTTGACGCTATTAAAAAGGCAGTAACAAGAATCTGGCGACGGTATACCTGGAATTTGCGGTTGCGGAATCAGAAATTACCGAAGGTCGCACCGAGCGTAGCAGAAGCGATTCTTCCGTTAGAGACGGACACGTACACGATTCCACCGAACCAACTCAAGGATATGATGGACAGTGGCACTCTGTTTGTTTTGTTGGATGTTCGAGAGGAATGGGAGTATCAGATGGTGCACCTCGAAGGTGCTATATGGATTCCGTTCGGTGAGCTGCCAAGACGTTGTAGCGAAATTACGCCGGGTGTTGAGGTCGTCGTTTATTGTCACTGGGGCATGCGGAGCCTTGATGCAGCGTTTCTTTTGCAACAACTTGGATTTAAATCGGCGAAGAGTTTAATGGGTGGTATTGATCGATGGGCACAAGAAATTGATACACAAATCTTGCGATATTAGCCTTAAAAGTACAAAGGCGTGCTGCTACTTATGAGCCTGTTTTGAAATCTTGGCTTTGGAGACCGTATTTCTGCATCCGGTGTTGAAGTTTACGTCTTGAAATTCCCAATAATTTTGCTGCTTGAATCTGGTTCCCGTTGCTTTTTGCTAATGCACTGCACACGTATTCCTTGATAATTTCATCAAGCGAAACCCCTTCCTCTGGAATATCAAATTCAACATCAGCGGCTGGCAGCGATGTGTCTAAAATCTCCGGCGGTAATTCGTCTTTATCGATGACTTCATTTTCTGATAGCACGAAAATACGACGGAGATAATTTTCTAATTGCCGAATGTTGCCGGGCCAGTCATATCGCCTAAGCGCAGACATGGCTTGTGGTGTGACCTGTTTGGGCAATGCCTCTACGTATTCGTTACTGAACTTCTGGATAAGAAAATTCACCAGCAGTGGGATGTCTTCTGGATGTTCTCGAAGTGGCGGAACGTGGATCGGAATAACGTTTAAACGGAAGTAGAGATCTTCACGAAACTGGCTTTCTCGTACTTCTTGAATGAGATTTTTGTTGGTTGCAGCAATCACACAGACATCCACTTTTACGTTTTCAGTTCCCCCGATTCGCCGAATCTCACGTTCTTCAAGGACGTGCAGCAGTTTACTCTGTGTTTGAACCGGCAGATCACCGATTTCATCAAGAAAAAGTATTCCTTCGTTTGCAACCTCAAAAAGCCCTTTCTTTTGATGTGCTGCGTCTGTAAATGCCCCCTTTTCATGTCCAAACAACTCGCTTTCGATGAGCGTATCGGGAATCGCTCCACAGTTGACCGCGATGAAAGGCTTGTCTTTTCGGTTTCCGTGTTTATGAAGTGCCCGCGCAATCAGGCTTTTTCCAGAGCCCGTTTCGCCTGTAATGAGAACTTGTGTAACACCACGATGCAAAATCCGAGTCATATTTTTGAAAAGTTCCTGCATTTTCTCACTTTCACCGACAATTTCATCAAGTTGGATTTCCGGTGTTGTGTCATCGCTTTCTGCTTCGATGCTGCGGAGTGCCCCGCGAGTCTGTAGTGCGTGTTTTACCTCTCGTTTTAAGACTTCGATTTGGATCGGTTTCTCAAGATAGTAGAATGCCCCTTCGTGCGCGACAAGATTGACAGCGTCGTTCAGTTCCGCAAACGCCGTCATAATAAGCACCGGCAGATCTGGGTCGGTACGCTTTACTTCACGAAGCAGGTCTCGCCCTTCAAACCGTGAGGACATCCACATATCGCTGATGACGAGATCGAACATCTGATTCTCTAAACTTTCAAGGGCGGCTTTACTGTCCTCAACGATTTCAACGGTATACCCTTCGCGTTTCAAAATACGCTGTAAAATCGTCAGTTGTGCGTGGTCATCATCTACAATCAATATTGATGCCATCGTTTGCGTTCTCCTCATTTAAGTCCCGAATTTAGGGGATTTCATCCTCATTCAGCGGGAGGCTGATTTTAAAAGCGGTTCCCATTCCCATTTTGCTTCTAACTTCAATCTTGCCTTTGTGCGCCGTGATAATTTGGTGTGAAACGGCAAGCCCGAGGCCTATACCGCCTGCAGCATCTTTGGTTGTAAAATACGCATCGTAGATTTGTTCCTGAATTTCTTCGGGGATACCGATGCCGGTATCTCGTATTTCGATGACTGCCTCTCTCCTGTCCTGATCCATCTGTTCAAGGTGGGTGGTGATATAGATGCTACCGCCTTTCGGCATTGCTTGTATACTGTTTTGCACAAAGTTAAAGATCGTCTGTCGCATTAAGGCTGCGTCGAGTGGTACCTCAGGTAGTGCTGCCTCGTAATTTTTGATGACCTGCACTTTGGCTTCCTCAGCGATAAGTGCGAATTCCGATAAGACTTGCTCCAGGAGTCCATTGAGGTTGATCGGTTCTATATTCAACCTTCTCGGTCGATTTAAAGTAAGGAATTGCTCTGAAGTTTGCTTGAGTTCTATTATCTTTTTATCAACGATCTCTAACAGTTCTTTCGCCTCTTCGATGTCATCGCGGCTTATCTTTTGTTGTGAGAAAACAGATTTTAAGTGCTGGGCAGTCATTCCGATTGAATTAAGTGGATTCCGAATTTCGTGTGCCACCCCCGCGGCAAATTGTCCTAAAGCAGTAATCCGCTTTGAATGGGAGTCCCGTAATTGCCAGAGCATCCTTGCGAGATTATAGGTTGCCCTTCCAATTTCATCTGATGAATAGGCCTCCTGAGGCAATAGGTCGCCGCTTTCCGCACTCTGAATAATTCCAGTCATCCGTTCTAATGGCTTCATAATCAGATGATTCGTTGTTAAATCAATTAGAATTACGAGCAGTGCGCCGACAATTACGATCAGTATGGCGTGCATCAGTAATGAATATCGAATGGATCTGCCGATATAAGGGACGTCGAAAAGTACTTGTATGTAGCCGGTTAATGCTTTCTGGATCCACAGGGTTTCATCTTGCTTCCATAAATTATAGAGATCGCCTTTTTCCTGATCCGTCATTCGCCAGCGTCTGCCTTTTTCTTCAGTTATCACAGGGTCGTCTGGCACATAAATATCTTCACCAAAGGCTTTGGACCAGACCTCATAGGGCAGTGTCCCATTATCGAGTATGGGTTCGTATTCAAAATCTCGCAACTCCAACTCAATCGGCTTTGGTCCGGTCAAAACGGCAACGTATTTAATAACAATAGCCGTTGCGTTCTCTCCTTCAATAGCGTGTATCGTCGCGCCTTTTGTCTCGATTTGTTCAAGATCCGCCGAATCAAGGTTTATGTCCCCGGTGTCTTCACCGGCGAGTAGACTCGAACGAATGCGGGTATCATTTAAGGAGACGTGGATATTCAGCACATTTTGCATATCTGGATGTTCGCGCTTCAGTTTATTCAGCACTTGGTCGAGCCGCTGCGTATCAAATACTTGTGTGGTTTCGACTTCGCTTTCAACAGCATCCAGAATCGTGTTTTCAGCGATTTTCCGCAGTTCAGTGCCACGTTCTGCGCCCAAGGCGTGAAGCGCATTCATATCATTCCGGGCCCGAATGCTATCAAAAAAGTAGAACGCCACAAGGATCGCTATGACGGAAAGATTGATAACAAGGGAGTACTTCCATTGGAGTCGCATTTTAGCTCATAACTCGTTGCACTGCCTTTTTCCATTGCGAGAGTCTCTGATTGCGTTGATTCACGTCTATTTGTGGTGAAAAAACCGTAGTTTCAAGTGTATCGGTCGTCGGATGCGTGTGTCCAGTTCTGTGTGTCTCCAGTGCTTCAATATTGTTCCATACGCCGGTTGTGATACCCGCAAGATATGCGGCACCGAGTCCTGTCGATTCTATTTGTGTGGGTCGTTCTACAGCTATCCCAAGAATATCTGCTTGAAATTGCATGAGGAAGTTATTAGCGGCTGCCCCACCATCAACACGTAACCTGTCGATTGTCATTTCTGCATCGGTTAGCATCGCGCTGACGACATCTGCCGATTGATACGCGATGGACTCTAAAGTGGCACGGACGATCTGTTCACGCGTGCTCCCTCGCGTTAAGCCGAGGATAGCACCCCGCGCATCGGGATCCCAATACGGCGCGCCAAGTCCAGTAAAGGCAGGCACAACAAAGATGCCGCCTGAATCGGGTGTGTTGGCGACGATGGCTTCCGTTTCCGCTGCAGTCTCAATAATCCGAATACCGTCTCGGAGCCATTGGACGGCAGCCCCAGCAACAAATACGCTTCCCTCCAGTGCGTAAATCGGATTTTCATCTAAACTACAAGCGAGTGTTGTCAGCAGCCCTGTCTTTGTTTCGACTTTTTCAGTACCTGTATTCAGCATGAGGAAACACCCGGTTCCATAGGTGTTTTTTGCCATACCGGGTTTGGTGCACAATTGACCGAAGAGCGCAGCTTGTTGGTCGCCGGCGATTCCGGCGATTGGAATTCCGTCCAGCGATATATTCTTACCGAAGGTTTCAAACCAAAAGTTTCGGTAGAAATTTGCTGTGCCGAAGTTGCTTGCAGAGGGACAGACTTCAGGCAAAATTGCTTTCGGGACGTTCAAAATTGCTAAAAGGGTTTCGTCCCATGAGAGTGTATTGATATTAAAGAGCAGCGTGCGTGCGGCATTTGTGTAATCGGTTTTATGGACGGCTCCATCTGTGAGTTTCCAAAGGAGCCACGTGTCTACGGTACCGAATGCCAATTCTCCACGTTCAGCACGTTCCCGAGCCCCGCTGACGGTGTCTAAGATCCAGGCGACCTTTGTTCCAGAAAAGTAGGCATCGAGTATGAGCCCTGTTTTTGTTTTTATCTCTTCAGCGAATCCCTGTTTTTCAAGAGACGCGCACGTATCTGCCGTGCGACGGCACTGCCACACGATTGCCGGATGGATCGGTTTTCCTGTTTTCTTGTCCCAAACGAGCGTGGTTTCGCGCTGGTTTGTAATTCCGATAGCGACGATATTTAGTGCATTTTCTTCAGCAAACAGTGTGTCTATTGCTTGTAAAGTGGCGTTCCAGATTTCCTCTGGATCGTGTTCTACCCAACCCGGACGGGGGTAGTATTGTGTAAATTCTTGGTATCCTTTTGCAATAATGTTTCCCCGCACATCGACGAGGAGGGCTGTGGTGCCGGTTGTCCCTTGGTCGATCGAAAGGATGCAAGCGGTATTCGGCATGCTGTGCGTGCTACTCCTAAAGTGTTTTATTTA
>CAZGAW010000068.1:7559-27024 GCA_964523645.1 uncultured bacterium
GGATGCAAGCGGTATTCGGCATGCTGTGCGTGCTACTCCTAAAGTGTTTTATTTACAATAACATCGACTGGAAAAAAAAACAAGTGAAAATGAGTGTTGACGCAATCTGAGTCTTTAACATTTTTTGCAATTCAAGTTGACATTATGGCTTTTATTTTGCTATAATGTTCTATTATGTTTTGAATGTATTGTGGGGTTCTACATTATACAGAACTATTTCGTTTTTGCCTATGGTATGTACGGTAAGGAAATCTGCTTATTCTGGAATCAAGACTTACAGATTGTCCCTACTGGACGGATGCCAGGTACCGAGAAGAAGGCTGCGCGAAGACGAATTTAAACAGCACTAACTTACAAGCAATTTGCAAGTGAGCGTATTATCGTAAACATAAACAGATTTCCAATAGATTAGAGAGGAGTAAGCGTTGTGAGAAAGGCTTTATTTTCCGCACTTATGGTATTCTGCTTAGCTGCGTGCCAAGGTTATGCGCAAATTCAGTGGGATGCTGCAAAATTTATGCCGTTGTCTGAAGTGGAACCGGGTATGAAAGGGAAAGGCTACACGGTATTTTTTGGGACGACAGTGGAAGAATTTGATTTTGAAGTTGTAAGTATTGAATACAACTCTTTTCCGGAATGGCACGTGGTCTGGTGTGAAGGTCTCAGTGACAACTTTAAACGCACCGGTGTCGCAGGGGGTATGAGCGGTAGCCCGATGTATATTGATGGGCGGCTCATGGGAGCACTTTCTCTTGGGCATTTCAATCAGCGAGAACATGCCAATCTTTTTGGTGTCACACCCATTGAATTGATGGTTAAGGTGACACAGTGGGGTATGGAACCCAATTTAAGATATGCAGGCACGCAACTTTTTGATCTCGGTTCTGCGGCTGTATCGCAAGACTATGGGTTGGACATGGGACCGTCGCTGCTTCGCGGTGATAAGGTTACGCAAAAGTCTCGAACGTTTGATGAACCGCGGTTTGAAGGCGTTTCGAATACCTTTTCTCAAGCGCGATCTGCGCGGTTGTCAATCCCCTTCGCACATCCACCCTTAAACCCAGAGCTCATGCGGTTTGTCAAACCTATTTTTGACAAATTCAATTATACCCCCGTTCAAGCCGCAGGAGGCGGCGGTCGTATTAAGGAATCACCCGTTGAGGGGGGGCAGATCATCGGGACGGAGGTAATTCGAGGTGCCCTTTCCTTCTTTGGTTATGGAACGATTACGTATGTGGACGGAAATGAGTTGGTCGCTTATGGACATGGCGATACACAAGAAGGTAACGTCAACGTTCCACTTTCTGGCGGATCTGTGCATTTTATCATGCCGAGTCGTTCGCGTTCCTTCAAAGTCGCAGCACCGACGCAGCCTATCGGGACTTTGGTGCAAGACAGGGAGACCGCAGTCGCTGGTATCATTGGAAAGCATCCGAGTTATATTCCTGTCAGTATGAATCTCCAAACGAGCGATGGGAAACAGCACCAGAAGTCCTATGAAGTAATACGCGACAGGGGATTGTCGGCAGGTTTTATCGGAATCGGGGCGTGGTTCATCCTTGATTCACTTCAGTTTTATTTCGGGGATTACACAATGAACATGGAAGCGACCATTACCTTGAAAGCGCACCCCGATCTCAAGACGCGTGAGTTGGTTTACAAGAATATCTATTCTTCCAGTTTTTCACCAGGGCTTGCCGCCCGGCAGCTCCTCTTTTCGCCAGTGGCACAGCTAAGCAACAACCCTTACACAAAGATTCATGTCGAAGATGTTTCCCTTGATGTGAAGGTAGAGGATAAACGACAAACGGCAAGGATTCTGAGTCTCCAACTGGATAAACTCCGCTATCGTCCTGGGGATACCGTTGAGATGGAAATAACGCTGCAGCCCTACCTTGAGAAGCCTATAGTGCAAACAGCGACAATTACGATTCCTACGGATGTTCCAGATGGGCTTGTCTCACTCTTAGCGACCAATGCAGGTTTTCACGAAATTTGGCAGCGTAACCGGGCCCCCCTAAACTTTCGCCACAAAAACATCAATCAATTAGTCGAGTTATTGCAACGCGGCGAAAACAACTCAGAGATTATTATGGAACTTTTCATGCCTGAGCCGGGGCTTACCGTTCAAGGTGAAGAGTTCGCGCATCTGCCGCCTTCAGTCATGTCTGTTATGAATACTGCCAAGCAGGTGGGTAACAGTGGGTATACTTTGGGCACAACACTGCACATTGACAAAATGTCGACGGACTATGTTATTTCTGGAAGTGGCATGATTCGGTTCGTCGTCGATAGGAACGCAGAAGAATAGTTATCAGTTTTCGGTTAACGGTTAACAGTCTTTAGATTTTATAGTTTTCAGTTAACAGACTTCAGTTCAGAGAGGCTTTGGGCTAAACAACATACCTCTTGTGACTGACAACTGACAACTGATAACTTGTTACAGGAGGATATTTTCAATGCGACGTGTCATCTCCTTTTGGAGTCTTATTTTAACGGTCTTTATTTATGTAAGCATTGCATCCGCAGTCAATACATCTTTATGGAAACAAGAAAACCATGCGGATTTTGAGGCAGGCAAACCCAAAAACCTGTCGTTTACAAGTACCGGTGATGTGATGTTGTCTCCCAAAATTGAGGCTTTCACGAAGCTCAAGGAGACACAGGTTTGGGCACTTGTGGAGGATTCAGCAGGGAATCTCTACGCTGGTACCGGGAATGAAGGGAAAATCTATAAAATTGCTGCGGATGGTGACAGCGCCGAACTCTATTATAATTCACCTGAAGTTACCATTTACAGCCTCGCTGTCGGACCTGACGATGCGCTCTACGCTGGCACTGGGCCCGACGGATTGATTTATAAAATCACTGATGCTACCACACCCCCTACCACACTGCTTAATGAGAGCGACAAATATGTGTGGGCGTTGGAGTTTGATGATGCGGGCAATCTCTATGCAGCGACAGGTACCGATGGCAAGATTTATAAAATCACGCCGGATGGTGAGTCGAGCGTCCTGTTTGATGCTGAAGAAAAAAATATAATGACGCTCCTTCTACACGAGAACAGTTTCTATGCAGGCAGCAGCGACAACGGTATTATCTACCAGATTGCGGACGATGGTACCGCGAAGGTCATCTATCAAGCGAAAGAGAAAGAGGTACGCGCCCTTGAAATGGATTCCCAAGGTAACCTCTACGCTGCTGTTGTTACATCGGAACCTGCTGAGCCTTCAAGGGGACGACGGGGTTCAAACGGACCGCCGACCCCCTCGGGTCCGCCACCCCCTGGCGGCGGTGGTCCTCAAGAAAACAAGTCTAACCTCTACAAAATTCGTTCAGACGGGACAGCGGTTTCGATTTGGAACTCGCCGGAGCCGCTTATCTTGGCGATTGTCCTTGAAAGCGACTCACAAATTTTGGTAGGTACCGGAGATGATGGGAAAATTTATCGCGTCAACCCGATAAGCGGGGACTCTGTTGAAGTCGGCAAATGCTCGGCGAACCAAGTCGTAGCGATACATCAAAAGCAGGTAGATGGGGATACCAAGACGATCCTCGCGACGGGTAACCCCGGTAAACTTTTTGATCTTACGGCGACTTACGTTGCGGAGGGTACCCTTGAATCAAAGGTTCATGATGCGCAAAGCCTATCCCGCTGGGGGAAACTCTCTTGGGAAGGCGAGATGGCAGAAGGCACCGCGATTGCCTTTTCAACCCGCACCGGGAATACCAAAAAGCCGGATGATACTTGGAACGACTGGTCAGATGAGCTTACAACCGCGGAAGGCTCACAGGTCCCGAATGCAGATGGACAGTTCATCCAGTGGCGTGCGAAGTTCACAACCAGCGACACCGCGCAAACACCCGTTTTGAAAAAGGTTACGCTTGCTTCTGTCCAAGCCAATATTGAGCCGCGATTTAGCAGTATTGAGATAGACGATGGCTCTGGCGGCGGGAACCGAGAAACAGGACGGCGTGCGTCTGGTGGTAACTTACCACCGCCCGGTAGGCGCGGTGGAGATAGTGGCGGATCAAGCAATTCAGGTGATGCTCCTTCTAAAAAGTGGAAGGTTAGTTGGAAAGTCGAGGATGCCAATGACGATACGCTCCAATATACCCTCTACTACAAAGCTGTTGACGAGAGCAATTGGCGCCTTCTTAAAAAGGAATTGTCCAATGCAAACTATGAATGGGATATTACCACTGTTCCAGATGGTCGCTACACCTTGAAAGTCGTTGCAACGGACAAACTCAGCAATCCGGTTGGGTGGGCAAAATCGACTGAGAAGGTAAGCATGCCTGTTGAGATAGACAATACGCAGCCTTCTATCGGAGAAATCCAAGTGACTGCTAACGGTGATGGTACCTACAAAATTGTTTGTGACATCACAGACATGCGTATGCCGATCCAGAAAGCCGTCTATAAAATTGATAGCGATGAGCATTGGAAAGCCATTTTCCCTGACGATGGCATCTTTGATTCTAAGCAGGAGCAGCTCCTGTTGGAAACGGGTGAACTCCCCGAAGGTGCGCACACGGTTATCATTCAGGTAACAGACAGGGCACAAAATACGGCAGTCGGTCGAGCAAGTTTCTAATAGGTTTTTGTTACAGGGCGGGTCTAAAACCCGCCCTATTTTTTTAAGAACTTTTTCTTTTTTAGTAAAGTCCGAAATTATAGTAAATTTTGTCTGCCGAGAGGTATGCAAGTGTCAACGGTGATCGTTGGGTTTCACTGTGCATCTTTGGGAGGCGAGTTGCCTGGGCAGCGATCCCTTGTTTTTCAAGCGAAATCCGTCTATTATTATCCGTTCTACCCAACCTACGACGCTGCATGCCATTTTTCTTATAGTATAGTAAATGCCACAATTAACTATACACTAATGGGAGGGCGAGGTTAGAAACCTCGCCAGCGGCGGAAGGGTGCTTGTGTTTATAGCGTGTGCACTTATTTTCAGGATCTACTATAATATTGCTTAGTGTGTCCTTATTTTTAGGGGTTACTATAATCGGTGGAATTGTTTGTTACAATTTCGATTGATGTATAAACGATGTCCAACAGGTCATCTAATTCTGAAATCGAAATTTGTAGAGGGGGCATCAATACGATGGTGTTGACAAGTGGGCGGAGTATCGCGCCGCGGGCGAGTGCCTCTTTGCAGACCTGGATACCTACCTTTTCCACAAAGGGATAAGGTGTGTGGCTATCTGAGTCTTTCATTAATTCTATGCCTGCTGCGAATCCACACGCTCGAACATCGCCGACGTGTGGCAGCATATAGAATTCCTGAAGTCGTTTCTTAAAATGTTTGATAGTCGGTTGGAGCCGAGAGAGAAGATTCTCACGCTCGAAAATAGCGATGTTTTCTAATGCAACGGCACACGCTAATGGGTTACCCGTGAAGGTGTGGCCGTGGAAGAAGGTTTTGAGGTTCCGGTACTCACCGAGGAAAGCGTTATAAATCTTATCTGTGCTTAGCGTCGCTGCGAGTGGAAGATAACCACCGGCGAGCCCTTTTGCTGTGCATAAAAGATCGGGTGTAACGTCCTCGTGTTCACATGCCCACATTTTACCCGTGCGCCCAAATCCTGTCATCACTTCATCGACAATGAGAAGTGTGTCCCACCGTTTTGCCAATCCTGCGAGTTCCTTTAGAAACCCTTGTGGCGCGATGAGCATGCCGCCTGCGCCCTGAATGAGTGGTTCTAATATTATACCAGCGATTTGCCCGTTATGTTCTGAGAGGGCGCGTTCTACTGCATTGAGCCAACGAGTTTTGAGGGCGGACTCGTTACGAGAAGAACGATGGGTTTCAGGTGTGGGCACGCGGATACCTTTGAAAAGGAGGGAATCAAAGGTCGTGTGGAAACTATCGATACCGCCGACACTCATCGCGCCTATCGTGTCCCCGTGGTACGCGTTATCAAAATGGATAAATAGTTTCCGATGCGGTTCTTCCTTGTGTTGCCAGTACTGATATGCAATCTTCAAGGCGACTTCGACAGCGGTTGACCCGTTGTCGGAGTAGAACACCTTGTTAAGTCCCGTTGGCGTGAGTTTCACCAATTTTTGTGCGAGTTGGATTGCGGGGATGTTACTATATCCAAGCAGCGTTGTATGTGCGATTTTATCGGCTTGCGCTTTGAGGGCGGTGTTCAGTGCTGGATGGTTATGCCCGTGAACGTTTGTCCACATGGAAGCGATTCCATCAATATACCGATTCCCGGAAATATCAATGAGATAACACCCCTCGCCACGTTCAATGATGACTGGATCCTCTGCCACCCAATCCTGCATCTGCGTGAACGGATGCCAGAGGTAACACTTATCCCAATCGACGAGCGTTTCTTTATCAACCATGAGGCTTATCCGCCGTTTTATAGCGAAGCGACTGAAACCTATCCCTTGAGTTTGGCGTAGTGGATTGGTGGTTCCAATCCGAGTTCCTCGTAAGTTCCTGTTTTCGGAACGATAATTTCAAGTACTCTGTTCCGATAGTGTGTATAGAAATCCTCTGGTTGTGCTTGAATAGGAAAGATGCTTGTAAAACCGTTGGGGAAGGAACTGGCACGTCCGACGACGTTTTCAAACCGTGGGTCCTCCATTGCCCCTGTTTTAGGATTCACAGGAAGCTGTGTCTGAACGGTCACAGTGGTTTCAGGTGTGGGTGTCGCGTCTATCGAATATGGCGCACTTAAATGGACTTCGTAGTCGTAATCTGGCATTCTATCAGGGAGGTTGAATGTTTTCTTCATTGAGGAATTGGGTACCCATCGTGGGAACTCAATTTCGATTCGGTAATGGTCGGCCATTTCTGAAACCTGATTAATCATTCCGTAGCGTCGATATCGTTCCTTTATATCATCGGCGTAAATCGCGCCGTCTATATCTACGGCGCCAGGCACTGTTGTTCGTGGTGCTGGAGGATCCGTAACCAGTGCAGAACGCAAACCGATGAGAAGCGGAGTCGCAACGAGCGACAAGAACCAACCGTAGAAGGCTGCCCCGTAACGCGGTTGTTCCTCTGTTGAACTGAACTCATCTTTGAACCGGTAAATACCTTCGGTGATAGCGATAACTACCCCAAGGAAAATCATCAAGTTGCCTCTACTTGAGAAAAGGTCTGGGGTTTGTCCTTGGAATCCAATGAAAAACAGGACAAGCGGATAGAGGGTCAAATTGATAAGACTGTTGATACCTGTTGATACCGCTGCACTAAAGACAAGCCCGTTACCTGCCATTTCCTCGAGCCGTGCTTTAAAACCCGCTGAAAAGGCACCGAGAAAAGGTTGTAGGAGCATTGTTAAGACATTGTAGGGTGCGCGAAGTCTGGAGTCTGGCACCTCAGGTATTTGCACAAATTCTTCCGGGATGCCTTGTTCTTTCCCTTTCGCTGTTGTGCCTGCTTCACCGGCTGCCCCTTCTGCAGCTTCAGGTTTAACGAAAGTCTCAAAAAATTTACGGTTAATCTCAATATAGGATTCCCATTCACTGGGGACATCACTTTCCATGGAGATCGCGTCAACAGGACACGCCGGCTCGCATGCGGCGCAATCAATACATACGTCTGGGTCGATATAAAGCTGGTTTTCGCCTTCACTGGTATGGATACAGTCGACCGGACAGACATCAACGCATGCGGTGTCCATTACGTCAACACACGGTTCGCAGATTATGTAAGCCATCTTTCCCTCCTTTTTGATGCTTCACTCTTAAGTATACCACAATTAAGCACCTGTGGCAAGGTTTTTTAATTATTATATAGGGCTATTTATGGTAGATTTTAGATTTCCGTAGGTTGGGGAGAGCGGAACTGACAAGGCGTCAGTGGATGTGTTTTTTCTTGTGTTTGATATTGGTGGGTGCTATAATTACGAAAGGCATTCAACATAGGCTTATAATTCATTCGCAGGCATTTGATAGATACCTACTATGAAGTTTAGACAGGTCACTAAAATGATTCAAAATGATGGATGGTATCTGGACCGAACACGAGGGAGTCATAAACAGTATAAACATCCGAGCAAACCCGGAGTTGTGACGATCGCAGGGAAACCCAATGAAGATGTCTCCAAAGGGACACTCAATAACATTCTGAAACAAGCGAGTCTCAAGAATTGAGGGAGAAATCTTATGGAATACGTCGTTATTTTTGAAAAAGGCGAGAACAATTATAGTGCTTATGCCCCAGATCTCCCAGGATGCGGTGTTGTGGGTGAAACGTTGGAAGAAGTGCGCACATTGATCGCCGAAGCCATCGAGTTTCATATTGAAGGACTGCAGGAAGCGGGAGAGGTTGTTCCACAGCCTTTATTTACACTACCTGTCCAAAATCCACCAGATGCGTCGTCTGAATTGATTACGGCACAGGTTTAGTTTGCAGTGCCTAAACACTTCGTTCGGTTGCTCGGTTAAGCGTCTAAGAAACTCTGGCTGCATCTTAGGCTGCACTTGGGCTGCATCTTATACTGCAAACATAGCACTCCGCTGGAGTGCAGCCTAATGATACTCAATATTCTATAGACATGTTGCTCCGCTGGCGCAAAGAACCCTCTTGACAAGTAACGGATCTCCTCACACCAGATGAGGTTTAATAAATAAATTGGGTAATTGACGGGAAACCATGAATGGTTTCCCTACTACAAACGGTTTGGTTCGTAGGGGTGTTTTTGCTTGGGTGTTTCTTCGAGGTTTCCCAACCTGTTTCATGCGATTTTGCGGCGTATACGCCCAAATGCGACGTGCATTATCGCACGTTTAGAAATTACCTGATGAAATTCTTAAACTTCATACGGGGTGCAGCTCCTTGTTAGCATAAATTATCGTCTTAACGTGTAAAGTTTACCAGAATTGAGCGAATGAAGTCAAGTTTTAATCGCCTTTCTGCGTAAGTCCTCTCTAAAAAAGGGGAAAGAGATATTTCTGTTTTCTACAAGTTTGACAAATAGGCTGATGGTGCTTATAATGGCGTGAAGATTTAGAGGTATAAAGGAAATAGTATGATTAAAGCACCTGAAGATTTCGTTGTTGAAGAACTGCCACTTTATGAACCGACTCAAGCGGGAACGCACACCTTTTTCGCGATTCGGAAACGAAATCTCAGTACCTTGGAAGCGATTAACCGAATTGCACGAGATTTACAGGTACGCACCCAGCAATTTGGTTATGCGGGTTTGAAGGATAAAAACGCGATCACAACACAAGTGCTATCTGTTGAGGGGGTGCTACCGGAACGGGTTTTGAAAATTGAACAACCCGATATTGAAATTCTATGGGCAGAACGACACCCCCATAAATTACGGGTAGGACACCTACGTGGCAACCGATTTCAGATAACAGTGCGTGATATTCCGCGCAATGTGATACCGCGTATCGAATCCGTCATGACGCAGTTGGCGACGGAAGGGGTACCGAACCGATTTGGGGCACAGCGGTTTGGAAATAAAAATGATTCACATCTGATCGGAAAAGCGTTGGTTAAAGCGGATTGGGAAGCGGCGGTGCGTCATATCCTCACGGATGAGGCACTGCAGACCGATGATGTCGCACGCCGTATACAACGGGAATTGGCTCGAAAACCTGTCGAAAAAGTAGTATTTTCTATCCCGCATCGGCTTCGCAAGTTGTATTTATCGGCATATCAGGCGTATCTATTTAACCGTGTCTTGGAAAAGCGGGGGCCTGATCTGGGGAAACTTCTTGAAGGTGATATTGCCGTGAAGCACGAAAACGGCGCACCCTTTCTCGTTACGGATGCTGCCGTTGAGCAGCCGCGGGCTGATGCGTTTGAAATCAGTCCTTCGGGTCCAATCTTCGGGTATAAGATGCGTTTGCCTACTGGCGATGTGCTTACATTGGAAACTTCGCTCCTTGCGGATGAAGGGGTTCGGTTTGAAACCTTTCGCAAGGTTGTGGGTATCCGTTTACCGGGGACGCGTAGACCTTTACGGATGCCGATGCGATTGCATGAAGTGTCAACTGTCAAAGATGACGGAGTACGCCTCAGTTTCACACTGCCTGCGGGTGGCTATGCAACGGTCGTATTAGAGGAGCTACAAATAGAATGCACCCCGTATGAAGATTAAAAATTTACATGGGAAATGAGGAAAGAGTTTATAATCCTGAATTACCTAAAAGTCAGAACATATAGTGCTTCAATCTGCTGGCACGGTTCGCTTGGATTTACGGTATCTGTAAAACGTCCACGCGCCAGATGCCAATAGAACGACCAGCAATACAATCAAACCGATATTGAGCAGATAGCGTCCACGATTCAGTTGCCACAGCCGTTGGTTCGCCAGTTTCGCCGCGGATGTTCCCTTTGCTGCTTTTATTTTTACTTCTTCCCAATACTTTTTGGCGAGTGCGGGCTGCCCGTGCTGCTCCGCCAGTTTTGCTGTAACGACGAGATAGGTGACATCTTGAACGTCTTGTCTCTCCAAAGCATCGGCGAAGGAACTCAGAAGTAGAACCGTTAAATCAGGCGACATTTGCGGAAAGTCACTTGTGCGTTCAATCCCGTTCTGAAAAGCAGTGACAGCACCTTGATGGTTATGCCGGTCGAATTCAAGTTGAGAGATTTCAAACCAGGTTCGCTTCACCAGTTGTAAGGCTTGTGCTATATCGGCATAGCCGTCAAATGTGAAAGTTGCCGAGCCGTAATTCAGGTCGCCTTGTTTTGCATAAAGCGTATAAGTTTCGCCGAGTGTTAGTAAATTTGAATCTTTCCATTCTTCGAAACGATAGATGCCATCCGCTTTCACGGTCTGTTGATGTGTCGTTCCATCAATCCAAACGACTGCACCAACAGGAGATTCGTCAGATACACCGATAACGGTGCCTTGAACGGCGATAGGCACAAGTGCCCAACCGATATGGACGGATTCGCCGAACGCTAACTGTAATTCAGCGGTCTTGGCAGATGGGATGATGTACCCGGCTTTCTTTACAGTTACAGTGGAGGTGCCTTGTTGGAGATTTTCCGTGATGAGTTTCGGGGTGCTTCCAACCGCTACGTCGTTGATAGAAATTTCTGCACCTTCGGGAAATGTAGTGATTTTGATCGCAGGGCTGAGTTTGAGAAGTGCTGCTTCGACGTCACCTGTTGGGGCAAGAATTCCATCCATAAACTCGGAATCGGTTCGGAGTAATTCGTAACTTTCTATAATACTCAGTTGTCGGTTATCGTTTATATCGGCTGTATCTGCGGTGAGAGTCTCTTGGAGTCGCTGAAGGAGCGTTGTAGGGTTTGCTGTTTCTGCTGACTGAATCGCGTTGAGTGCAGCGGTGCCGAGCGTCTCGCGGTTCGCGTAGTAGGCGTTTAGGTTTGTATCCTCTGTGTAACCATCAACAATAACAGTCGTGTGCTTTCTTTCCGTTTCTCTGAACCAGGCATTGAAGGTAGCATCTTGAATCCCTTGTGCGTCGCCCTGTGTTAGTAAATGCATGGCATTCAAACCTCTCGGTTTGGTAACCATTCCGTGGTATAAAAAAATCAGAGTGTCCTGTGCCTCGGTTTGCCTTCCAACTTCTTGAATCATGGCATAAATTTCTTCAGACGTAGCACTATCTCCTTCAATATGGTGTATCTGTTCTTGCGGTACTTTTCCGCGGGTCGTTAGAAGTTCGATGAGTGCGTTCAGCTGTGCATGGGCGCGTGCATCCCATGTTGCGTCCACAATTAGCCAGTGTGTTCCAGAATCAACCGAGAACGCTGGTGTTGATAGGAAAATAACAAATGCGACACAGATAAAGATGATAAAAATAGAGTGCTGCTTTGACATATCTTTCACCCCATGGACGGTGCTTAGAAGTCTCTAATTATGATAGTAGTTTAACAGAAAGTCTGGGAAATTGCAAGAAAAAAGAACCACTTTGGGTATTAAAATGTCTAAACTTTTATCAAGAAATTGCGTCAAAATATTATAAATAGATCTTTTTGGCGCGCATTGACACTATATCTAAAGATGATACGGTTTTGGTGAAACTCACATGTTCCCAGAACTTCCTGTTAAAAAAGTATTGAAACCTACACGGGCGTTCGCTTGGTGAGCACGCCTACAATGTTGGAATGGACAAGGAGATGTTAATGATTCACGGAAAAAATAAATTAATTGCTTTGTTAAAGTTCACAGACTTCCAAGATTCGCTATTCAAAAGCGCGCGCTGTGCGGGTTTCCGAAGTTTGCTCTTAAAATTTATCCTCGCTGTTCAGTTTGCAATTGTCTTTTGTGTGAGTGCACAGGAACCTGCTCCCGAAGTTGACTTAACCCAGCCGCTGACGCTTGAACAGTGTATCCAAGTAGGCTTGGAAAAATCGACGAGTATGCGGAATGCGCGGTTGAATCTCGCGATACAAGAACTTCGCGTAAAAACTGCGCGTGCTGATTATTTTCCACGTATTTTTTCAACCGGTGCTTACGATTTTTCTGACCGAGTTGACTTTGGCTTTGAACCTGAAAACTACGATTTAGGATTACGTGGACAGTATACGATTTGGGACAATGGTCAGCGTGAGGGCGGTTTCGCACAAGCAAAAGAATCGTTGAGTGCCACTGAGAGCCGCAATGAGGGAATTAAACAGAGTCTAATTTTACAAATTACAGAAGCTTACTACGATGTCCTTCAGTTTCAAGCACTCGTTGAAGTCAGTGAACAGAATTTAGCGAGAGCACAGGAAAACACGCAACGCACTAAGGATTTTGTAGAGGCAGGTTCACTCATTCCAGCAGATATAGCCACGGCTGAGGTGCGAGAGGGAAATAACAGATTAACGCTCCTAAATAACCAAAATTCTCTTCAAGTTGCCCAAGCTCGGTTACCGCGACTCCTCGGTTTAGATCCGGGTGTGTTACTGACTGTTGCGGCAGATGAGTCATTTCAATTATACCAGCAGCGTGGTACTATTGAAAGGATACAAATACCGGTTGAGGAGGCTATCCAGGTCGCGCTTGACAATCGCCCGGAATTTAATGAGACGCAAGCACAACTCAAACAGCAGGAATGGTCGCTGACATTAGCGAAATTGCAGCGTTGGCCCCGCCTGAATGCGGATGCTGATTATAACGTTAACCTTGACGATTACCTTCGTGAGCGTGAAAATTTCTCTGACTTCCGAAGTTGGAGTTTGGGGGTGTCTCTTAATTTTACACTTTTTGATGGCGGTATTTTGGGGAATCGTGTCAAAGAGTTAGGGATGCAATTAGAACAGGCTCGTGAAAACGCAAGCGACTTGGAGCGGTCTGTTGCTTTAGATGTCCGGCAATCGTATCTGAATCTCAAGCGGAGTGAAGCCGCTGTTGATATTGCCAAAACACAGGTGGTCAACGCTCGACTCAGTTTAGAGGTCATTCAAGGGCGTTTTGACGTTGATAAAGCAATCTTACTTGAACTCCTTGATGCTCAGACCAATTACGCACAAGCGTTGACGGATGAGGTGAATACTTTTTACGCTTACAAAATTGCCCAAACCCGTTTACAGGACGCGATGGGGGTATTACAGTAACCATGAAAAATAGGAAAAAGTTGATTATCATCGGCGCAATTGCCTTGGTTGTGATCGCTGTTGGTGCGATTGGGGCGACTCGGATGAATATCAACTTTGGTCGAGAAAAGAAAGAAGCTGAGGACAAACAGGAAGTTGTCCGTCGTGGCGAATTCTTAGTTCGGGTACGTGAGTCTGGGAACCTACGTTCCTTCCTTGAGGTGGATGTCCGTTCAAATGTGGAGGGCGAGATCGTTGAGATTTTCGTTGATGAGGGAGACGTGGTTAAATTGGGAGATCCTTTGCTTCGAATTGATGATGAGCAGATTTTAGAACAAAGGAAACAGGCGGCAGCCAATCGCGATGCTCGCAAAGCCCAACTCCAACAAGCTGAGCTCCAAATCCAGATTACGGAGAAACAACAAGAGAGTGGTCTTGCGCAAGCACGCAATTCTGTTGCTGTGGCACAGGCGGCTTTGGATTCTTTTGTTGCGACGACCCAACAAAGGATTACCGAGGCAGAAACGCGGGTAGCCACCACACAAATTGACCTCAATCGCGATCGGATCGGATTAAAACAAGCTGAAATCGCATTAGCACAAGCAAAACTAATGCGTGACCGTGCGAATACAAGTGTTGAATCCGCGAAGGTCACCCTTGAAACAGCCGAGTCTGAGTACAATCGAAACAAAGAACTGTTTGATAAGAAGTTAGTTTCAAAGCGGACATTAGAAGAATCACAAAACCAACTCGCTGGGGCGAAATCGCAGTATGAAAACGCACAAAGAGAGGTTGAATCGCAACGGGAAACCGTTAAGTCCCAGGAAGAAAATATTAATGTAAGAAAAGAGGCTATACAGAGCAGCCAATCAACGCTTGACCTGAATAAAAAGAATGTTAAAACGCTTAAAGAATCGGAAGAAGCACGAAGAAAGCAATTGCAGGCGGAATTAGAGAATGCTCGTACCCGTCTCCAACAATTAGAAGCAACGACTGAAGAAGAAAAAGAATTGACCCGTCATGCGAGAGTCGGCGCAGAGGCGAGTTTGCTCCAAGCACAAAGCCAGCTGGAGTCGCAACAAGAACGTTATGAATGGACGACAGTTATAGCCCCCATGGCTGGCACGATTACGCGCCTCACTGTTGAAGAAGGTGAGATTATCACCTCGGGGCGTTCGGCGTTTTCACGTGGTGATGCGATCATGCGCATTGCAGACCTTGATCGGATGATTGTGAGGACACAGATAAATCAGGTAGAAATCGGCAAGATAAAAGAGGATCAACGCGCTGAAATCAGCGTTGATAGTTATCCCGGTCGCGTCTTTCCGGGGAGGGTCAGCGAGATTTCACCGAGTGCGACACCGCGGGGTCCGCAAAACCAGAGTTCTGTTATTACTTTTGAGGTAGATGTGGAGGTTATCGGTTCGCCATCAGAACTACTACCCGGTATGTCTGCGGATGTTGACATCATTGTGTTTGAAGAATCTGATATCCTTCAACTGCCTATCCCTGCTGTGCTGAGTCCAAAGGTTTTCACGGTTAAGGCGAACGTAAATTCGGCAGATCTTGGACAATTTCAGGAGGGCCAGGAACTCAAAATCCGGAATTTGGTTGGGAAGGAGTTTTCTGGACGGGTCGGTAAAATCTCACCAGAGGAGACCCGTGGCAGTCTTGAAATTTTGATCGAAGGTTCACAGAAAGGTTTACAGACCGGTCCAACGGAGATCGCTATTGTTGTCTCCGAGCAGAATGTACTCTCAGATATAGAAGCCGAAGCTAGTAGCGAACGACAGTACTTTGTCATGTTAGACACAGGTGAACCCAATACAGATAAAAAAGAGGAAAAAGGTGTCAAAACCCACATTACAATTGGGGAACGCAACAATACGCACTTTCAGATCACAGGTGGTTTGAAAGAGGGGGACCGCGTTTTTGTGCCTTCTATGCAAGCGTTAACAAAGGGACAAGGAGATACAGAGGAAGCGGAGGAAGAATAAAAGGGTCGTGTTGTGAATATAAATATGCTAAGTTCGATTTCCCATCTATTTCTTTGTTTTCATAAGGTTAAGGAGGAAATGCCGTGTTAATAGATGTAAAAGATTTGACGAAAGTCTATCAAATGGGCGATGTGCAGGTGCATGCTTTGCGAGGCGTAAGTTTTACCATAACACAGGGCGAATTCATCGCGATTATGGGACCCTCAGGTTCTGGAAAATCAACGATGATGGATATTCTGGGATGTCTCGCAACGCCGACATCCGGGCAATACTTTCTTGAAGGTGAGGAGGTAGGAAAACTTTCCGATAATCGCCTGGCTGACATTCGGAATAAAAAGATCGGTTTTGTGTTTCAGTCGTTTAACCTCCTCCCACGAACGAGTGCGCTCAACAATGTTGAATTGCCGCTGATTTACTCCGGTTTGGGTAGGAAAGAGCGGAAACGGCGCGCCTTTGAGTCCCTGGAAGCAGTGGGTTTGGCTGATCGCGTTGATCACAAGTCGACGGAATTGTCTGGTGGACAGATTCAGCGCGTCGCGATTGCCCGGGCTTTAGTCAATAGACCTTCAATGATCTTTGCTGATGAACCGACAGGTAACCTTGATACCCGTTCTGGTGAGGAAATCATGGCAATTTTCAACCGTTTGAACGACGAAGGAAATACGATCATCATGGTGACCCACGAGCCCGAAGTTGCCGAACATGCCAAACGTATATTGCATATTCGAGACGGTTTAATCGAACGAGATGTTGTCACACAGAATGGGCATAATGGTGGGGGTACTGGTTAAGCGAGGGATCGATCCGGTATAACTATGCCCCACGTCAAAATTACCACGCCTGCACGCTTACACTTTTCTTTGCTTGATTTGAACGGTGCATTGGGACGTATTGATGGCGGATTCGGTCTCGCGATTACTGAACCCAATTTTCAAATTATTGCTGAGCGGGCAACCGAAATTCATCTATCCTCTTCTGTATATCGTGATCGGACTGCTGCACTCCTGAAACGACTTCAAAGCGCCTATCCATTTCCGGGTGTTAAATTAACATTTCAATCTGAAATCCCGATGCATTGCGGATTCGGGTCTGGAACGCAGCTGGCTCTTGGTGTTGTACAGGCAGTCAATGTATTATACCAATTAGGGTTAGATGTACCAGAATTGGCGAAGGTTGTCGGACGGGGTGGGACTTCAGGCATAGGGATCGCAGCCTTCAATACGGGTGGGTTCATTGTTGATGGGGGCCATCGTTTCCCTGAACAGAAAGCGTCATTTCTCCCTTCTTCTGCCCTTGGGAATATTCCGCCCCCGCCGGTCTTGCTCCGTTACGCATTTCCAAAGGTGCCCTTACTGATTGTCATGCCTAATTGTGATCGGATTTATGGTGATAGAGAAATCGAGTTGTTTCGGACGCTCTGTCCACAACCGGAGTGGGTTGCTCAGAAACTTTCACATATCCTATTGATGCAAATCCTGCCTGCTTTGGTTGAAGGCGATATGCACAACTTTGGCAGAGCCTTAAATCAGATTCAAACGTTTGGATGGAAGAGAGTAGAAATTGATGCACAAGGTGCTGAGCTGCAATTAACACTTGACTTCTTACGCGACAGTGGGGCTTTTGGAGCAGGCGTTAGCAGTTGGGGGTCGGCAATTTGTGTGATGGGTGAGGATATAGATAAGTTAAAGCGGGACACGGAGACATTCCTAAAGACGCTTCCGAAAGGTGGTTCCTGTTTTGTCACTCAGGCGAACAATCTGGGTGCGCACGTTGTATCGGGTTAAAATAGAAACAGGCGGATGGTATCATCCGCCTGTCGTCTGTCTTATTTCTTAGTTATCCCTTGCTTGGGGCATAGTAAGGGTTATCTCCGGCATTATGATCAGTGGTGTCAATTACGTGCTTAATTTCCGGAAACACCTCTTGAATCATCGCCTCGATCCCGTGTTTGAGCGTAACATTCGCCATGCCGCAGCCTTGGCAGCCGCCGCCCATATGAATGTACACAGCATCGTCTTCGACATTCAAGAGTTCTATCTGCCCACCGTGTGCCGCAACCGCCGGATTAATCCGTTCATCAATAAGCTTCTGAACCTCTTGTGCTTTTGGGTCGTCCCATGTGGGTGCATTCGGGTTTTCAATGTTAAACCCACTTGAATTCAGGTCATCAACATAGTCAATCACAGCACCTTGAAGGTCAGGTGCGCTTTCTGCATCGACGAGCACATTAAAACTTTCACATTCAATAACAATGTCCTCCTCTTGTGCTTCAGTTGCTAAACCGAGGCTATATTGGAAAGCAGTGGCAGTCCTCCCTTGAATACTAATGCGTAGTCCTTCAACTTCAACCTCTTCGGTTTCTATGACTGCCTGAATTTTCTCTTCTGCAGCTTCTGTGACTGTAAGCAAAGGGGTGTCACTTCCCTTGAGCTTCTTCAAGAAATTCTTCATAATTGCCTTTCATGCGCGGTGCTATGCGGCAGTTTTGTGTCGATCTGACCGAAATTCGCCCATTTCGTCATAAAGGTCATACAATCGTTTGATTGCATCTATTTCCAATTGCCGGACGCGTTCTCGGGTAACTTTCAAAGCGACACCGATTTCTCGGAGTGTTTTCCGTTCACCATCTTCAAGTCCGAAGCGCATCTTCAGAACTCTTTGTTCGCGCTCTGGCAATCTTTTAAGAAATTGAGCGGTCAAGTCCTTGTTAATCATTTCTGCGATTGGACCGTCTTCTCCACTCGTTGTTGGGTCTTCGATTAAGTCGCCTAATGTAGCAGCAGAACGTTCATCGCTAAGTGGTAAATCCATTGAGATTGTGTCAGCGTTAAACGTTAAAATTTCCTCGACTTGCTTGACAGTCAAGTCTAAAGCATCTGCGATTTCGTCGCGCTGTGGCTCACGTTGTAATTCTTGGCACAACATAGCGTAGACAGCGTCGAATTTATTCATCTTGGCGACTACGTAGGAAGGTAATCGAATGGAACGGGAAAAATTGTCAAGCGTACGCATAATCGCCTGTTTAATCCACCAGATTGCGTAGGTACTGAATTTAAAACCCTTCTGATAGTCAAACTTGCTTGCTGCTTTAATCAGTCCGATATTTCCTTCTTGAATCAAGTCTTCGAGCGGGACGTTGTGTCCTTGGTATTTAACTGCGATAGAAATAACGAGTCGTAAGTTCGCTTGGACAAGTTCATCTCGTGCGCTGCGTGCTTCGCTTTCTGCGTCTCTAATCCGTTTCGCCAGTTCCTCTTTTTCTTTTTCAGATAATGAGTCACTTTTCACGAGTGCGCCCTGTAGTTCGCTTACTAATGTTTTTCTTGCTTCGTTCCTACCAGCTTCAATCTGCTCTGTCAGTTGCTCTTTCTGCTCACGAGATAATAGATTTACTTCCACAAGTGCGTTTAAGGGTGGGTCTAAGGCTTTAGCCTCTGCGGCTTCAATCTGTTCTATCAGTTGCTCTTTCTGCTCGCGAGATAATAGGTCAGCTTCCACGAGTGTGTTGAGTAGTCGATCTAACGCTTTGGCTTCTGCGGCTTCAATCCGTTTTGCCAATTCAACTTCTTCTTCGCGGGTCAACAAACGATGACCTGCTACACTCCGAAGCCAACTCGTTAAAGCACTCTGATCACTCCCTTTATAATTCTCCGACGTTTCCGTCTCATCTGGCGGATATGTTGCATCCACGTATGGATCAACACTTTCAATACTTGCTGTTTCACCGAAAAACTCGGCTTCCATCTTTCTCCTCTCCTTCTATAGAATTTTGCTAAAACAAAAATTAATGATACACTATGTTAAAACGTTTTGTCAAGCAAAATGTTTAAAAAAAATAGAATTTCTTCAAAAAACCCGAAAAAAACAGGATTTTAACGGATTTTTCGCTTAAAATAAGGGCACAACAACGCAATAACGACATAATTTATGAACTCATAGCGAGTAGGTGCTAAGAATGGTTGAAAGTTATACGAAAGTTAA
>CAZGAW010000069.1:0-26613 GCA_964523645.1 uncultured bacterium
AAAAATCTGACACGCCTTCGTCAAAATCGACTGCAGACGTGCCAGATTAGGGACGCAAGGCTTCCTACGCAGCGACCTCCTCATTTGCCCGCTTCACGAGTGCGTTCATGTAGGCAATCGTATACGCTGTGCCGATACGACCATCACCACCCATTGATGGGATATGATCCGGAATCAATACACCGTTGAAATTGACTTCGCGAAGTGCCTTTGCAACATGATACATGTCTTGATAACCGTTATCGACGAAAGTCTCAACGAAATGCGGGAGCGGTTGATCGACGTTTCGGAAATGCACTTTGAAGATTTTGCCACGTTCGCCGAAGTAGCGGATAGATTCAATGACATCTTTGCCCATTAACTCGCCACCTTCGAGCCAGCAGCCAACACAGAAACACATCCCTACATTCGGGCTATCGGCGATTTCAAGTGCGCGTTTATAGCCCTCAAAACTGCTAAAAATACATCTCGGAATTCCAGCAAGATGCACTGCCGGTGGGTCGTCCGGGTGGATACCGATCATCACACCGGCTTCCTCGGCGACGGGCGCGGCTTGTTTGATGAAATAGGCGTAATTGTCCCAGATTTCATCTTCGCTGAATTCACGTCCATGTGAGAGCGGCATCCCGTATTTTTTGCCACCCCAGTGTCCTACATCGGCAGCCTCGAGGTTAAATGCCCTCGCGTCCGCCCCCCCACGGGTCGTCTCACGTTCCGTGCTCCAGATACCGTTGCCCATGTGGGCGTAGGTTGTGTACGGGATCCCCGCTCTCCCGAGATCACGAATGTAGCGTTTGTACTGTTCGATTTTCGCGTCTCGGTTCTCTAAGTTAAGCACAATCCCGTCCTGATTGTGGACATCGCTGTTGCCGAATCCGTAGATTTTGAGTCCCGCGTTCTCAAAAATCTCGCGGCGGCTCATGAAATAGTCGTAGTTGGCATTCTCACCGTTTGTCCAGAGGACGACGTATTCGACATCCATCTGTTTCGCGAGTTGTAAATCTGCTTCACTCGGTTCCGGCGACATTTGCGCCGTAACTTTCATACCGGGTTCGATCTTGCTCAATGGGTTTTGATTTGCCATTTCGCGCCTCCATTTTTTACGCTATCGGTGTTTACAAAGAGATTGAGCTGTTAAGTCAACAACTATTTTCTGACGGCTGACGGCTGAAAGCCGACTGCTAACAACTACTATTCCTCGTCTCCTGCTTCGGCTTTGAGTCGATACAATTCTGCTGTCAATTCTGTAACAATATCAGCGTACGCTGGATCGTCGTAGACGCTGCACATCTCATTCGGATCCTTCTCAAGATCAAAGAGTTCCCATTCCGGTGCTTTCGGTTCATCAATCGAGCCCGTTGTGCCGAGTGCCTCGCCATAATAGTAGATGAGTTTATAGCGATGTGTCCGTATCCCGTAGTGCGCTGGCACATGGTGGTGTGAAAGGTGCATCCAGTAACGGTAGTACATTGAGTCGCGCCAATCTTCCGGCGTTTCGCCGTTGAGAAGGGGGCGCATACTCGTTCCCTGCATGTCGTCTGGAATCGGGAGTCCGGCATAATCAAGCCAAGTCTCTGCGAAATCAATATTCAGCGCCATTGCGTCGCACGAACTACCGGGCTGAATCTCACGCGGGTAGCGAACGAGGAACGGCATCCGTAAGGATTCTTCGTACATGAACCGCTTATCGTACCAGCCGTGATCGCCTAAAAAGAAGCCTTGGTCGGAGGTATAGATGATAAGCGTATCGTCTGCGATGCCTTCTTCGTCAAGATAGTCGAGCATCCGTCCGACGTTATCATCAATTGAAGCGACACACCTGAGATATTCCTTAATATACCGTTGATACTGCCAGTTAGCCAGTTCCTTCTCGGATAACCCTTCCGGCGGTGGACCGAGCGTATCAATCTTGAGATCCCTTTCGCTCATGTGCCCGAAGACCCGCATCTTCGCATCCTTTGCGGCGTTTGAGCGGTTGGCGTAATCGTCGAAAAAGTTATCTGGCATCGGAACATCTGCGTCCTCGAACATGTCAGCATGCTTCTCATCGGAGTCCCACGGGCGGTGGGGTGCTTTATGGTGACACATCATGAAGAAAGGTTGCTCCTTGTTTCTATTCCGCAACCAATCCAACGAGAAATCGGTGATGATGTCGGTGGTATAGCCTTTATGGGTTTTCTCGCCATCAGGTTCGAGCATCACCGGATCGTGATAAAGCCCTTGTCCGGGTAAGACGTTCCAGTAGTCAAAACCGGTGGGGTCTGCGTTACCACCGTGCCCGAGGTGCCATTTACCGACCATCGCTGTTTGATAGCCGTCGGTTTGGAGCATCTTCGCGACGTTCGGTTTCCTACCGTCGAGGGGATCCGCCAAGGTCTTGACACCGTTCAGATGGCTATGCTTTCCTGTCAAAATGTTCGCACGGCTCGGCGTGCAAATAGAGTTGACACAGAAACAATTTTGGAGGATCATACCGCCATCTGCGATACGGTCAAGGTTCGGGGTTTGGTTGATCCGACTCCCGTAACTGCTAATCGCATGCGAAGCGTGGTCGTCGGACATGATGAATAGGATATTGGGTCTGCTCAATTTTTTCTCCTTTAGATTTACAAACGAATACAGATTGATGTGTCATTTATACGGCAGTGTCGAATAGTCGGGTAGGGCAGGGCATCAGGTTTCTGAAACGAAGGCCGCTCTCCTAACGACAAAATCCCTATTTCGCCTTAATTTCCTCCCACGCGCGGTTGTAGTGCCTTGTGAAATCACCTGGATCCTTCAGCCACTCAAGGGACTCCAAAACCTCTGCCGGCGGATAGATAAATTTGTGTTCTCGCAGGTGTTCCGGTAGATATTCTTTCGCCGTAGGTACGCAGGTTCCGTATTTCGTGAAAGCCGTGATTTTGGCATTGACTTCGGGACGGAGGAGATAGTTAATAAACTGCTCAGCGAGTGCTTTATGCGGTGCGGATTTCGGGATACAGACGGCATCTATAAACTGACTGGATCCTTCTTTCGGGATAACATACCGAATCGTCGGACGGGTTTCGGTGGCTCGGAACGCATCGCCACTCCAACAGTGCGCCATAATGACATCCCCAGCAATCAGGAGTTCTTCCGCCTCACTTTTATACTGTTTGACGAGCGGTTTCTGGGTAATCAGTTTTTCCTTCGCCGCTTTAATCTCATTTGGATCGGTTGAGTTGAGACTGTATCCGAGCAGCTTAAGTGCAGCACCGATCGTCTCACGTTGGTCGTCCAGCATACTGAATTGGTTCTTGTATTGAGGATCCCAAAGCACTGCCCAACTCTCTGGTGCTGGCGAAACGACAGACGCGTCGTAGGCGATCCCCGCGGTGCCGAATGTATACGGAATAGAATATCGGTTTTCGGAGTCGAAGTATTTGCCGAGAAACAGCGGACTGATGTTCTGAAAATTCGGGATATTGTCGCGATTCAACTCGGCTAACAGGTTTTGTTTGATTAAGATTGACACCATGTAGTCGGACGGCATGATGATGTCGTATCCCGTCGCACCTGCTAACAACTTCGCCAGGAGATCCTCATTGCTGGCATAGGTATCGACGAGGACATTCACCCCATATTCCTTTTCAAAACCCTCGCGGATGTCGTCGCTGACGTAACCCGCCCATGTGAAGACATTGAGTTGTTTTTTCTGACTATCGCCATCACCGACAAAAAGCACGAGGAGCATCAGGGCTAAGAGGATATATTTGTTACGCATATTTTCTCCCTTGGTATCTATTCTGTGGTTGTTGCTCTCGAATAATATTGAATAAGACAATTACGCTTCGGAAAACGAATGTGTTGTAGGCGCACGATTTATCGCACATTCTCAAGGTGTGGCTGATGGACAATAACCAGACCCGGTAGAGTTTTTGCTTGGGTGTTTCTTCACGGTTTGGAACCGCACCGGACCCGCGAAAAGCGTCGAAAACAAAAAATGCTTAAAACCAAACGATCCTACCAAAATGTTGACAAGGACGACTACCTGTGCTAATCTAATGACGATACCTACTCATCGGATTTATCGGTCGGTAATCCCTCGGCTTTCCAACCGCGGAAACCGCCCGTCAATACGGAGACATTTTCATAGCCCATGTTTTTTAAGGTATGTGCGGAAAGCGTCGCACGGGTGCCACCGCCGCAGTATGTAACGATGTGTGTATCTGCGTCAGGCGCAGCCTCGTCGATATCGAGTTCAAGGTAGCCACGTGGGAGTGAAACGGCATCCGGTAAGTGCTCTTCGTCATAGTCGGGTTCGTCACGAACGTCTATGAGGATGATTGACTCAGTCGTTTCTGTGAGTTCGTCCGGTGAGATATGTCCAACGTTTGCTCTTGCTTCTGCAACGAGTTCTTTAAGCGTTTTCAGTGGCATAGTTAGTTTCCTCCAAAAAAGGGGTAAGTTTGAGGTATTTTGGCATTGTAAACGGTTGCTTGCAAGTCATATCCAACGACACGCCAAAATTTGTCGTTACAAACTATAGCATAATATTTGCAGATTCGTCAATCATTTTTCGGGTTATCAGTCAGGGACATTCGGTTCTCTTGTAGGAGGGAACTCCGATTCCCGATATGTTCCAACCAAAACGGTAGAAAACTCAAAAACTCAATAGCCATGCGGTTATTAATTCAGGAAGGAGAAGAGATGGAATTACTCAAAAAATCGGTACAATCTGTGCTTGAGAAAGAACGGATTGGAAATCCAGTGTTCCTACGGTGTGTCCTCCATGTGGCGGGCGACGCAGCGAATCTGCTATCATCCGTGGCAGAAATGGTCGCACTCGCAAACGGATGGATACCCTCATTGCCAGCGAGTGTCTACGCACAGAGCGGTGCAGAGGCAACACAAGTTACAGTCATGGTTCACTATGTAGGAGGACAGATGGCACTGTTGAGCGTCGATCGAGTTGATGTTGAAACGGCGATTGACCTCATGTTGGTCGGTAATAAAGGCGTTATCTACCATGAAACCCCGGTAGATAGACACTACCTGAACGCTACAACGCCAGAATTAGACGGCACAGGTGAATTGACAGAGGCTATCACGCAATCACTTGAAAGCGGTCAACCTATTGCACTGGAGGATTAAACATGCAGCAAAATGAAAAATATGGCGTTCTCCTGCTCGGTGGGAATCGCACACATCAGGAGAATTACGCCTCGAGTTTTGCGCAGGATGCGCGCTGTCGCTTGGTAGCGTTCGCTGATGAACCGAACGCACCGCCAGAACGGATTACATTGGGGAAATCTCTTGCGGAATCCCTAAATCTGCCGTTCATTCCTGATCTCGACACGGCATTGGCGCGCGATGATGTGCATATAGTGAGTCTTTGCACAGATGTCGAACGGCGCGGACGTATAGGCGCGAAATGCGCCGAAGCGGGGAAGCACGTCTATCTCGATAAACCGATGGCACTCAACGCAGAAGATGCAAACAATATTGTTGATGCCGTCGCACGCAGCGGCGTGCGGAGCCAGATGTTTAGCAACATTCACAGTGCTTGGGCACGCACCGTACAGCAAGCATTGATAAGTGGCAGCATCGGTGAACTTCAGGCGGTTCATTGTGACGTACTCTTCTCCAAAGGTCATCCCGGCACAGCACCCGTCGGAGAAAAGCGAATCCAAAAACCCACGCTGGAACGCTACAGTTTCGTTGAAGCGAAACCTGAGATGTTCGATGTCGGGGTCTACGCCGTGTCTATGGTGAATTGGCTAACGCAGAAACGGGTGCAGCGTGTTTTCGGTGGAACGGCGAACTATTTCTTTAAAGAACATCGAGACTGTGGACTTGAGGACTTCGGTGCCTTAGTGCTGACGTTAGAGGACGGAATTACAGCGACGATTGTCGGTGGACGCTACGGTTGGCAGAGTCACGCCCAAGGCGGTGTACGGAAAGTACATCTCATCGGTACTAAGGCTTCTTTGACATTTGATGCCTCGGCGAACCGTTTGGAAGTTTTTGCGGCTGAACCGGGGTTTGAACCACCAACCCCGCATCCGCTGGATCCGATGGGGATGTGGAGCAGCACGCAAGCAGAGATTAAAATGCAGCCGAAGCAGCAGTGGATAGATGTCGGTAGTAATGACGATAGTTCGCGTGAATTCGGCGCGTTTATCGACTGTATTGAGAAGGGTATAGAGAGCGAGATGAACGCCGAATTTGCGGCGCATTCCGTGAAAATTATTTGTGCCGGCTATCGTTCCGCAGCGACGGGGGAGGTTATCGATCTCTAACCCCCAACGCTTCGAGTTGCGCAATCTGTTTCATCCACGATTCTCGAATCTCAGCGGAATAATCTCCGGGGAGCAGGGATTTGCGCGTGCAATTAACCAAGGCTTGCAAGGTTTGATAGTGTCGGATCGGACCGATATTGGGTAGGATTCGGTCCGCCACAACAGCGATGATTTCATCGAGTGTCAATTTATCTTTCTTGATGAGGCTGGCGGCTTCTAAATCAGAACGTAGCGAGGCGAAACTCGCCGCAGAATAGTCTTCGGTCAGTTTCAAAAGTTGTTCAACTGCCGCTTCAGGGAGCGGATCTGGAAGGACTTTCGCGAGCGTCCAACGGAGGAACGCCTCGCGATCTTCACCTTTCGGGTCAAGCACAGGGATGACTATATCGCCGACTCTGCCTTCTCGCCGTAAATCGGGGGAGAGGTGGTAGATCCGAGCGGTCATCAGGAGCCATGTGATGTTACCGCGGAGTTGCGGATCCGACATCATCGCCTGTATCTTTCCGGTCAGCCGTCGTTCTGTGCTGTGTGCATCCTTTCCAACATCGCCAAATTGGGTGTCCGCTTCATCGACGAAGATGAGCACCTTTACAAGAGCCGTCAACAATCGTCGGAGTCGTTCAAAGATCACGTCTGTCTGTCCGAACCACATGCTCCGAATGTTCTTAAGGACGAGTACAGGGATATCGAGTTCACCAGCGAGTCCCTCGAAAATAAACGTCTTTCCGCTACCGATGGGACCACAGACACTCATTCCCGGTATGGCATCGGGACCGGTTGAGGTGATGCGCGGAATCAATTGCGCCTTCAGAAAGTCCACTAATTTCTGGTTGCCGATGATGTCCTTGAGACTGTGTGCTGGCTTTTTGAACTCTACAACATCTTCGCCTAATTGTCCTTGGATAAATTCAGATACCTTCTCAATGACGGCTTCAGGTTGTAGTTTTTCGCCAGAGTAGCGAGCAGAAAGAAGGAGCTGGCGGAGTGCCTGTATAGATAAACCGGCTGTGAGCATCGCGAGTTGGGCTTGCGTGCCCCAAAGATTTAGCGGTTTTTCTACCAGTTTCGGGGTGTTATTAAACCATGAAATGAAATGCTGACGCGCTTCCATATCCGGTGCGGGTATTTCGACGGTGATGACTTGGGGTAGCCTTGTAATCTGAGAGTTCACGAGACTCTCTGATTCTGCGATGAAGATAACAGTATCGTTACCCTCCATGAAACTCGAATCCGAGACCCAGTCTTGAACAATGCTGATTCTGTGTCTGTCTTGTAGCGACAAACTCCGTATTTCGCCCTCCGGTAGCAACATGTCCGTTGCTTCAATCAGGATTATCAATTTTTCCGATAGCAGTTTTTCGCCCTGTGCATTCGTGCCCCGGGAGAGCAGACAGAACTGTCGGAGGAGTTCAAGTGCCAATGTCGGGCTACCCACCGCATCGTTCATATACTGCGTAAAGGAAGCATCCGCAGGTCCATCAGCTTTGATAGAACCTATTCCTTGTGTCAGACGCGGTATACCGACATTAGCGTTTGTGTCAGGAGTTACCTCGGTCGTGCCTCGCCAGAGCTCGAAAGCGCGCTTAACTTTTTCGCGCTCAGTCTCTTTTGCAAATCGGATAGGTCCATTGAGTTCATAAACGATGAGGATGAACCCTGGAATGTCCCAACTGCCGATCAAGAAGGGGACGAGTGGAATATAATCTGTGTCATCTCCGTTACGGACGAAGAAGAGATCATGGATATTTCCAGATAGAACGAGGCTACGAGAGGTTCCCGAGTTGATGAGCAGTCCGGCTTCTTTCCGGAATGTATAGGTTGGGCTTTTAACAGCTATGGCGCGTCGCCCCCTTCTGCTTAAGATGGTAACCTATGGATAAGGTGCTGCGTTTTTTCTACGTTATACTGGCAATTCGGAATCAGAATCCGTTGTTTTCTTGGTAGTATCTGTCTCCGTCTTTGCGTCGGTTTGCTGTGCGCCGAAAATTAGGGCATCGAATTCGTCATTGGCGGCAGAGGATCGCGCCGCGGTGAGAAATTCTTCCTCTTCGCTTTTTGAGTCGGTGCCAGCCAATTCTTGGGCGACTGTCGAACGCGCTTTCGCTTTTTCACGGATTTCACGCATACGCGTCAATTCGGCAGAAGTGCCGTCCATACTGATGCCGGAGAGCATATCGGCGATCTCTTCCTGCTCCCGTGCCGTAATCAGATCCGCGACTGCCTCAGATTGTTCGGTCTTAATCTGTTCTAAATCGCGATGTAGACTGGTAATCTGAAGTTTATGTGACTCAATATCAGCTTGCGCGCTTTCAATTTCAGTCTCCAAGTCTGTGATGCGCCCAGTTTTCTCTTCTAAGTTGGAATTGAAATCTTTATAGGCGGCGACGCATCGTGTGTATTCGGCGTGCTGCTTGATTTCTTCCGGTCCTATCCCTTCACCTTGCAACTGCGCAGCGGTCTGTTGTGCCTTGGCGATTGCCCCTGATTTTAGTTCTTCGAGACGCTCGATTTCGTCGGTAAGGCTTTTAACCGTAGATCTTTTCTGTTCAACGAGTGCAATAAGTTGCCCGATGGCTTGCTTATAGCGCTGGATATTCCCTTTTTTGTCGTTGATGATGTCCTCGTAAGCCCCTCTAACCGCTTCGGGATTTTCCATCATTTTATCTGCGGATTCGTGTGCCTTTCCTGACAGTGTGTACCAGATACCCTTAAAAAATCGTGTGAATCCATTTGCCATTGTTATTTCTCCTGTTGAGCGTGCGCATTAGCAGCGCGACCTTCCTGTATTGATTTGCAAATTATGTCGGTGCCTTCCGATGGCTTTGTATCGTGTCCAGACACCTATATTACGGTATTTTAACATATTTTATCTAAAAACTGCAAGAAATTTTTAAAGATGCCTAAATATACCTATCTTGCTGACGAGGTTTTCCAACCTCGTCTCTTCACAATATAAATGGTTTCATGTCCCAGAGAAGGATAGTGCCATCAAAACTGCCACTCGCTAAGAGCGTGCCGTCCGGTGAAAAGGCGAGATCTTGAACGTCTGTAGCGTGTCCCCAAAAGGTGTGGATGTGCGCACCGGTAGCAACCTCCCATATTCGGATAGGTGCTTTATCCAGACCTGGGCACCACCAAGCCCCGGAGACAAGATAGCGTCCACAAGGCGAAAAAGTCAGTGCCCACGGACGAATCGTCCCTTGAGGCGGTAGTATTATCATACGTGTTTCTAATGTTTCTGTGTCCCACAATCGGATCTCGTTGGTCAATCCAGCAGCAAGCCAAGTACCGAGGCCACCAACAATCAGGGTGCCACACGGCGAAAACACGATAGACTCGATGTGTTGGTGTCGCTTCCATTCCAAATTCCCGCCATTGATGACTCGCTGAATTTCCTCGGTTTCGCCGCTATATCTGGTGATATCCTCTAAAGTGTCGGGTAAAGGGAGTTGAGCAACTTGTTCACCACTTTCAACATTCCAGAGTCGCGCAGTTCCGTCCCTTGAGGAAGTAATAAATAGTTTGCCGTCAGGATGAAATGCGATGGCTTCAACCGACCCCGTATGCGCGATAAGTTTGTGCTGTTTTTCCCAAAGCGCGACATCCCATACATAGACTTCGTCTGCCCAACTACCGCTGACGAGATACTCCCCTGTAGGCGAGAACGCCAACGTTATTCCGGCATTCTCATGTTCGGAGAGTTCAGCGACTAATGTTTCTGAGGTCGTATTCCAGACTTTGATTTTTCCATCACTGGTTTCAGTAGCCAGCAATTGATTGCACGGAGACAGTGCCATGTTTCTTCCCGAAGTGGCGCGCTCAGTCAGGGGCGGCAGTATTCGATGGATTTCCATACTTGCAACATCCCAATAAACCTTACCTGCACTTCCCCAGTGACTGCTCACCAATGTACTGCCTTCGTCTAAGAATGCCACCAAATAGGCAGCACTTTTCCATTCAGAAGGTGATGTGATTATGGAAGGTATCTCCTCCCTCCATACTTGGATATCGCCTTGTGTGTTAGCGACTGCGAATCGCGTGCCATCGTTTGAGAAACGTGCGCTATTGCTCGTAATTCCACTGGCATCAAAAGCGTCTAATTTTTCTTGCTGAGACACGTCCCAAATCACGACCTTGTTTTCATGGAGGTCAGCAACCCGCAGTGTGTTATTGGGCATATAAACAAGTCTGACTCGATTTCCATCGTAAGTCGTAGGCGGCATTTCAAAGGATTCTTTTTGGATACCCCATATCTGAACGGTGGCACCAAGGCTTGCACCGGCGAGGTACTGTCCGCAGCGGGAGAAAACCAGCGAGTGCACTGGCGCAGGATGTCCAGTAAGATGAGCAATGTCTTCACCTGTACTTATATCTGAAATTGTGACCATATCTGGAGCGGACACGGACGCAAATAGTTTGCTATCCGGTGAAAAAGCGATAGGAAAGTGTCTATCGTATTCAGCATCCTTTTTCCTATAGTCGTCCAATTTTGGGTTTTCAACGGTAAAGCTGGCAATTCGGACTTCGTTATTTCTGCGCCAATCATAGACAGCACTATGCCCAAAGCCAGAAGCAGCGAGATATTGATTGTCTGGTGAGAAGTGAACATGCAAGACACTATCGCGCCACCGATCCTGGGTGTTTTTCCAATCTATTTTCGTAACACATCGTCCATTTTGTGTATCCCATACCTTAACAAAACCGTCTTGGTCGCCTGTGACAAGCCTCCTCCCATCGTGCGAGAAGGTAGCGATATTGTACATCCCACGTTCAGTACCCCACAACGCGCGAGGAACCATTGTTGCCGTGTCATATATCCAGAACCCAATTCTGGTTGCAATAGCAAGATAGGCACCATCATGCGAAAATTCTACATCATGTAGCCATCCCTGGCCCAACCGAGCAATTGCGCCTTCAGGCAGTTCCCAAGTGGTTATATCCGTGTCTTCAACGGATCTCAATGCGGAAGCTAACGGCTTTCTATTTTCCATAGAGATTTCCTTTTGTTGAATGTAGACCTCTGAAATTATAGTAAAGTCAACAATTAGTTATACATTGACGAGGTGTTTTGCTTGGGTATTTCTGCGTATTGCAAACGCTGAAATCCAATGCGAAGAAAGTGTTTCTGCGGATTTTTCCAAGGAAACCCCGCCAGCGAGGGCGTATGTTAGATTGTTATTCATTAAAATGTAAACTTATTTTCGGGCTTTACTATAAAGTATCTCCACGGCTATTTCATAAATCGTTGGAAGAAACCTTGTAAGCCTGATTTCAATACCTTGATTCAAACACATTTTGACGCGTGAAAGCGTTTATATTCTGGTGATTTAGCCCTGGAGGGGCGGAAGCTCAGGCATCCTAATTGTATTTGTGTATCGGGTTTTTGTCAATGTTGCTATTTAACTTAAGTTTGGGCGTTTCTTCCTCCTACAGAAGAAGGAGGTGACCATAGAATTCCGCTTGACACAATGGAGATATCTCAGTAGAATGGACACTAAATACGACTGTCAATGTTCAAGAGATGCACATAAAACCTACCTTACACAGGACTTTTTCATATTGGCTGTGGTTCATCGCGTTCGGTGTATTAGCACTGGTGCTTGCGAATATCCCACTGTTTAACATTCTTGCTTTCGAGTTCTGCGCTGTGATAGCACTCAGTATCTCTTTTGTGGGTATGCACATAGCATTAACAATGGTGCAGCAGATAAAACAGCAGCCCGATGCACTTATCGGTTCACCCAGACAGATCGTCATGCGATGTTTTTGGAGTGCGCTGATATTTAATGTCGGTTTATTAGGGCTACCACTCGGTATCATTTTGCTGAATGCGTTTCGCATTGAAAATTGTAATTTTGGTGAAGGTTTCCTCTTTTTTCTCATTTTGTCCTTGATTAGCTGCGTGTACGCAACGGCAGCAGGCGTGTTTTTCGGGGTCTGGATTAAAAAACGCTGGTTGGCATATCTTGCCTATTTGGGGTACCTTTTTCTTTCCTGTATTCCGGTGGTTGTGAATCTAATATTTCATCCGCCGGTGTTTGCGTATCACGCCACATTCGGGTATTTCCCTGGACCGATTTACGATTTCATCATTCCTATAACGGATACACTGCTGATAGCACGCGCCGAAACACTATTGTGGGCACTGCTTTTTTTGGGGCTTGCCACCAGCCTTTGTGAAGTCAGTAGAGGAACCGGATTGATGCCACAGTTGAGGTGGCGTAAACTTTTCAGTCCGCTTACAGACCGTATATGGCTGTATCTATTAATCATCGGTTTACTCGGTTTTCAGTTTTATGTAGGGGCATTGGGAATCCGTCCTTCGCGCGACGATATTGCACGAGAACTCGGTGGCTTGCGTGAAACGGCGCATTTTGAAATCTACTACGCCCGCGAACTTGAAGCGGAGATTGAACGGATCGTTGAGGATTGCGAATTTCGCTATGCACAATTGGCTGCCTATCTCAAACCTAAAGGCGGAAAACTATCTCAGAAAGTCCGAGCGTATATCTACGCCTCCCCTGAACAGAAAAAACGCTTGATCGGTGCCCGCGGGACCTCTGTTGAAGACCCGTTTGGACACGGATTTCACATCCACATGCAAGGCTTTCCACATCCCGTTTTAAAACATGAATTAGCACACGTCTTTACTGTGCCGTGGTCCCCGGTGAAAGTCAGTTTGAAGATAGGACTTCACGAAGGGATTGCGGTTGCCGCCGATTGGGACGAAGGTAGGTTGACTGGGCATCAGTGGGCAAAAGCGATGCGCCAGATAGGGGTTGCGCCGCCCTTGTCAAGCGTCATGGGATTCGGATTCTGGGGACACGCCGGTTCACAGAGTTATCTGCTCGCAGGTTCTTTCGTCCGGTTTCTTGTTGATACCTACGGCATAGAAAAATTTAAGGGCGTTTTTCCGACCGGTAATTTTGTGAAACACTACGCCAAAGACTTGTCTGCCTTGGAAACAGAATGGATCGATTTTTTGGAGACGATTCCAGTACGAGACAGTGATACGACGCACGCGACGTTCCGTCTAAAACGACCGAGTGTTTTTGAACAAGTCTGTGCCCATGAAATGGCAGCATTACGAGATGCTGCTTGGCGGGCATATTACCGAAGAGATTTTGCCACCGCTTCTGAGACCTTTGGTACGATGCTGTCAGACGAACCTGACAACTTGAGGACGCTCCGAGGCTTAATGTTCAGTGAATATCGAATGCAGAATTATGAGAAGGCACTCTCCTTAGCGACGCGGATTGTAAGTGAAGAAGACACGAGGCTCAGTCCAGAAGCGATGTTGTTGAAAGGTGACATCTATTGGCTAACAGATAAACATGAAAAAGCAGTGGAGGTATACACGTCGATCGAAGTAGAACATGAAACCATTGAACAGGGACGTATCAAACGCATTGCCGCACTCGCTTATCCCGATGTAGTGCCGATGGATTGGAATGCCCAATTGAATGCAGCCGTCCAAGAAAATCGGCCTTTACGTGAGTTGCTCCGTGTCGTTTTGGTTGAACGCATAGATGCTGCGGAAAAGATGGTATATCTATCAATGTGCATACAGGCAGAACCCGATATGTGGTTAGCATATCTTTTAGCCGGTGAGTTGCTGCATGCGGAGAAAGCATGGCGAAGCAGTAATCAATACCTTCGACGTACAGTGGCACTGTTGGAAAAATCATGGAGATCAAATCAAACATCAGCATTGACACCGCAACAGTATCAGAGTCTTGTGTTGGATATACAGAGAACAATAGGCATCAATGCTTATTATCAGGAAAATTACGAAGCTGCGATAGAGGTCTTTGAAATGATAGCAAAAGATGAAACGTTTCCAGAGGGTGTCACACTCGAAGCAAAAGAATGGAGACAAAGGTGTCAATGGGCACAGAACCGTACGCCGTAAACGTTGTTAATGGCGCTGTCTGTGTGCTTGCGATATGCACTGATGAGAAACCTTGTTGACTTATGAATTAACTTCATAATATAATATAACTATGGCTATTGAAGTATCCTTTACCGATGATGCGGCTGGGGTATTGAACAAAGCGAAAGTATTTCTGAGTTCAAAACCTGTCCACCATAATGTGATGCTTACACTTCTGCACGCTCGGGTTGCGGAGCATAAACCCGGACGCTACTGGGTAGCAACGGACAGAGACGCAGTCGTTGGGGTCGTTTTTCAGTCGCCTTTGAGTTTTCGGGCAATTGTCACGCCGATGGAACCCGACGCAGTTTCACCTTTGGTGGATGCAATATCAGACGCGAAAGTAAGGTTACCTGGGGTGACTGGGGATGTTACAACAGCCGCACACTTTGCAGGGCAATGGGCAGAACGGCAAAAATCAGCAGTAATTCCGTTCATGGGACAGCGTATTTATGAAGTGGATGAAGTCGAAGTACCTACGGCAGTTAGCGGGCACTTTCGCAAAGCAGTTATAGCGGATCGGGAACGGCTCATCGACTGGGTCTGCCGTTTCTATGCTGACACAGGTGTGCAGGACAGCAGTTCCGAATCTATTGTTGATCGGCGACTCCCTGCGGGACAACTCTATCTTTGGGACAACGCCGGAGCTGTGTCAGTGGCAAGTCGTACAGTACCTGTGGAAGGTGTCGTTCGGGTGCAACTCGTATATACACCGCCAGAAAATCGAAGTAAGGGGTACGCCAGCGCGTGCGTTGCCAGGCTCTCAAAGCAAATTCGCGATGAAGGGTACCGTTGTATTCTCTACACCGATTTGGGTAACCCAATTTCCAATTCTATCTATCGCCGAATGGGCTATCGTGCTGTTGTTGAAGGAATCCAATATCGATTTGAGTGAATCTGTTAGTAGACATCTCTATCTGTAAAACTTATAAGGACGCACTATGAAACTTTTTGTGCCGGGAAGAATTTGCCTGTTCGGTGAACACACCGATTGGGCAGGCGGGCACCGGCGAAGTAACGCAGAGCTCGAAAGGGGCTATACGTTAATAACCAGCACAAACCAAGGGGTATACGCCGAGGTTAATCCGCATCCGACCCAACTGATTTTGAATACAACCCTCAGCGATGGTACACGCCACGGTCCTTATAGTCTACCTATGGAGCGGAGTGCCCTGCTCGCCGAAGCTGAAAAAGGCGGATTTTTTAGTTATGCTGCTGGGGTCGCCTATCAAATTTTAACCAACTACCGAGTCCAAGGACTGGAAATTGATAATTATCTCACCGATTTACCCGTCAAAAAAGGATTATCTTCAAGTGCAGCCATCAGTGTGTTGGTAGCACGTGCCTTCAATCGCACTTATGATCTCAAAATGACAACGCGCGGTGAAATGGAATATGCCTACCGAGGCGAGACGACAACGCCTTCACGTTGTGGACGGATGGACCAAGGGTGTGCATACCAACGTCCTATCCTCATGACGTTCGATGGCGACAATGTGGATGTCCGAGAACTCAGTGTGCCGAAAGACATGTACCTGGTGATCGTCGATCTCGGTGCTGGTAAAGATACACGTCTGATATTGAGGCAATTAAATCACTGTTATCCATTCGCTGAGAGTGAATTAGAGAGAAATGTACAACACTACCTCGGCCCCTTAAGCGCACAGATTACGCAAGACGCGTATCAAGCCCTACGTGATGGAGACGCAAAAGCAGTCGGCAAGTTGATGATCCGTGCGCAAAGGGAGTTCGACAAACACCTAATACCCGCCTGCCCGTCGCAATTAACGGCACCCGTTCTCCACAAAGTCCTCAATTATGAACCCATTCAACCCTATATCTGGGGTGGTAAAGGTGTAGGGTCGCAAGGCGACGGATCCGCCCAATTCATCGCGAAAGATGAAGAGAGTCAGCAGCGCGTCATTGAAATTATCGAAAAAGATTTGGAGATGTCGTGTCTGAAGTTGGTTATTGAGGCGAGCAGCCACGTCCGAAAAGCCGTTATTCCTGCCGCAGGGTTTGGGACTCGACTCTTCCCTGCTTCAAAGGCAATGAAAAAAGAGCTGTTTCCTGTGATTGACAGTTCTGGACAGGCGAAACCCGCAATTATGGCAATCGTTGAGGAGGCAGTGAAGGCAGGTATTGAGGAAATCTGTCTTATTGTCCAGCAAGGCGATACCGAACTCTTTGAGTCATTTTTCAAAACACCGCCGCGGATTGAACATTACAATAAACTCAGTAAAGAGAATAGGGCATATTGCGATTATCTGTTGGAATTGGGGAGCCGGGTGACGTTCGTTACACAAGATGTACAGGAAGGTTTTGGACATGCTGTTTATTGTGCAAGGGAATGGGTGGGGAATGAACCCTTTCTGCTGATGCTTGGTGATCATCTTTACGGTTCAGATGAAAAAAAATGCTGCGCACAGCAGGTCGTTGAGGCTTATGAGCAGGTAGGACACAGCGTCGTCGGGCTTAAAGTGACACCGATTGAGCAGTTGTCAAACTTCGGATGTGTCACCGGTGTCTGGAAAGAAGAGAACTCTTTACTCTCGGTAACAGAGTTTTATGAGAAGCCGGATCCTGAGTATGCAATGGAGCATTTACACGTAGATGGAATGGATATAGACCAGTTCTTGACGGTGTTCGGTATCTATGTACTTCAACCCCAAATTTTCGAGTTCTTGGAACAAAATATCGTCCATAATCTACGAGAACGCGGTGAATTCCAGCTAACATCCTGTTTAGACGAATTACGGAAGGCGGATGGATTTTCGGGGTATGTCGTCAAAGGCAGGCGGTTTGACATCGGGCTCCCTGAGGAGTATCGACAAACGGTTATTGATTTCAGGGATGCATAACTGTGCTAATGCTTGAATGCCTCTGGGGCTATACTATAACTGAAACTGATAACCGATAACTGATAACCATTAAGGGATTTTGATAGTAACGATTGTCATATCGTCGTACTGTTCTGCTTCACCGACGAAGCTGCGAACATCTTCAACAATGCTTTGAATTACTTCCGCTGCCGTGAAACTATCAGGAATTCTTGAAATTGACTCCTTTAAACGTTCCGTTCCATACATTTCCTCGTCTGTATTGAGTGCTTCGATAAGACCATCCGTATGGAAAATCAGGATATCCCCTTCATTTAAATCGAAAGTGACAGACTCATACACTACCTTTTTCATACTGCCAAGCGGGAGATCACTGTTTTCAATCTCAATGATGTCTGCCCCGCGCTTGAGGATTGGATAGGGTTGTCCACCATTCGCGTAGTCAACCCGTTTCTTATTTTCGTCAAGGATGGCAAGGTTAAGCGCAATAAAACTCGGTCCGTACATGCGGGGGCCTAACCCTGAATTGAGATCGGTGAGGATCACATCAGCCTCGGATTTGAAGCGCGAGACTTCGTATAGCATCCCGTTTGTCAACACTGCATTCATTGCCCCTCGTAAGCCTTTTCCGGCAGCATCCGCCACCGCAATCGCTGTTCGTCCGTCCGCTACAGTAAGATAATCGTAAAAGTCGCCGCCTACTTGCGTGGCAGGTACCGACATCCCTGCGACATCAAATCCTTCCGTATCGGGTGCTTCCGTTGGCAGAAGTCCCATCTGAATATTCTGGGCTTCACTCAACTCAGCGCGGATACGTTGTATCTCCGCCTCTTCCCTTTGACGCACTTCGTTACGTAGTTGTAGGGTATGCCGTCGGTTTGCAACCAAGCGACCGATCAAAGTCAGGACGACAGTCATAAAGATGAGCGTTGGGAGGTATGTCCTCCAGCGCGCCCAGATCGGTGGCGAAATACTAAAGTCCACGACTGCAGGCGTGTGCGTGTAGGGCCAGTCTTTGCGAAACACCTTAACAAGAAAACTGTAATTGCCGGCTTTGAGTCCCGTATACCGGATACGCAGAATCCCATCCTGATTTTGGAACTCCTGTATAATACTACTGTCGCGCATGGCGAGCTGGTTTGCCACGCCGGATGTGGCAGACAGTGTCCACTCGTTCGATGAAACCCCAGAACCCATTGCCAGAAGGGAGAACGCCTCTGCTGAAATATTCGTCCATGTAGGGGTGTCCAATCCAATTAATTTAAATTGATAGGAGAGTCCTTCTCGGAGCGGACTGATTCCTTGGATATTTAAAATCTTGGTGCCGTGCGCCGGTAGCGTTAGACTCGATGAAAGGTCGGTGTAGGTTTTATCAGATTCAAAAGAAGTGAGTCGACACTCTGGAAGCCCGCCGCGCGTTGGTGTGTATTGCGTGACACCGCCTTCAGTTGTAAACCAGATATCTTTATTAGAAGATTCATGGATTCGCGAGATATTGTTATGAGATAGACCGTCTTTTGTTGTGAGGTTATAAAAAGTTTCACCGTCATATCGAACGGTGCCGCCGCCCCAGGTCGCAAACCAAATATTTCCGCGACTATCCTCCATCACATCTTTTACGTTGTTAACCAGAAAACCCCCTTCTTTTGTTGTATAGGTGGTCGCTTTTTTCCCATCATAACGGACTGCCCCACGGGATGTTGCCAGCCAGAGAACCCCTTCTTGAGAGGTCAGGGAGTCTTGTACTTCAGCAAGTTCAATATCCTCAAGCGACAGTAACGTTATGCCGTGATAGGTCTTGAGCGCGTCTGAGAAGAGAAAAGTTATTTGATTATTTTGCTGTGTCGGATCCTTCCAAACAGCGAGTGGGGCTGAACTGGACTCTCCATCAAGCAGTATCGGTCCACCGAGTTCGGTGTCACTCCAAAGTACAAATTTTCCTGTTACCGAGTTGAAAAACCATTTACTTCCTAATGCGGTTTTTAAAAGCATTGTTGCTTTAAGGGGGAGGATTTCAGGTTTACTGGTGCCGGTTATAGACGTTGCGGTGTTGATATTTTTCGGATACCGCAGCACCTCCCCGTTCTCAAAATGCACCCATAATCTATCACTGGCATCTCTGTACAAATCGGTGATAGGGGGCGTGCCGAACTCTATTGGATCTATTGGCGTAGGCGTGATACCAGGACCGATTTCTTGAAAGAGAATCCTCTGGAAGCCAGTGTCTGTAAGCCACAGCAACCCCGTTGTATCCGCTTTAAAGATGTGTCCGCCGAAACCCATCCACGTATATTTTCCTTCGTCAATGAGAACATCGGTACTGCTATCTGATCGTTCCCCACCAGGACCAAATTTTGTTTCGATCGGAATAGAAACTTGACCGAATTTTCCATTTGCGTACCGAAAGAACGTATATCGTAATCGCGTGAAACTATCGTTCAATCCCGGTTCGTCAATAAACCAGACATGCCCATCAACTTCAAATATCTTTTCAATTTCAGTCCGAGGTAACCGAGCGCGCTCCATGATTCTGGAGTCAGTTTGTTGGGTAGGAGGTGGATCACTTTGAACTGAACTGACCCTGAAAATTTGTGTGGTAAGTTCTTCTGATTCTGCATCGTAACGCGCGACACCTCCTGGTACACTGAACCAGAGGTAACCTCGACTGTCCTCAAATATCATCCGCACTCTATTCGTACCGAGTCCAGCGTGTGTGCTAATAGCAGGTGTTGGATCGAATGCGGTTACGCCATTATCGTGTCCGAACCACAATTTACCGTCAACAGCTTCAAAGATCGTATGAATTCCCTCAACACCAAGTCCACTATTGATACGATCGGGCATTGGTGTGAGATCGCGATCGTACTGGTGTGCGCCCCTTTCGTCGGTAAACCAAAGATTTCCCCACGCATCTTCAAGTTCAAGAAATCCTGATAAATTTCCGTGCCGTGAGCGGTTCCACCACCGTGTCATGCGTCCATCGCTGAACCAGACTCGTCCTTGCTTGTCGGTCAGAATTGATGCTGACCTTTGGATCGATGGAGGTCTGTGACCTCTGGAACCGCTGTGTCCCCAAGCTAATGGGAGAATTTGCTCAAAAGTTTCCCCGTCAAACCGTAGAAGAAGATTGTAGCCACCGAACCAGAGATTTCCAGAAGTATCTTCACCTATTGCCTCAATCACACTTACGGCGTTAAGTGTTGACGTATCATAACGCGTGAATCCGGCATTTGGATGAATCTGTGATGTGCCATCTTCCGTTTTGTCACTTGTGTCATCACTATCGCTGAGTTTTAAGGGGTCCTGGACCCAAGGATTTTCTCGAAAACTCAGTATTACACCGTTCTGCTGTTCTTCTCCGCCGCTTCCGCCAATCCAAAGCGTTCCATCTGTGCTTTCAAAGATAGTATTTATTGTCAAATTCGTTGAACGGAGCAGATCTTCGCTCACAATTTCATTGGGTTGCGCTTGTGGCAAACGCTGGACACCGGGGGTGATGTACTTCGTTAATTGCTGATTCTCACCAACCCATACATCCCCATTTTGATCGACAAGGATCGAATTACCCCTACCGATTAAACTAATCGAAGTGCCATCAAATCGGCTTATTCGCCCTGAATTTTCCGAACTAATGCGCGTGAGGAACCAGATATGCCCCCATTTATCTTCAACGATTTGTTGCGTCTGTCCGAGTAGCGCGCCGGGTCCAACGTTGGATGTAGGTGCGTACTCCGAAGTGTCCAGCGCTCCAACGTAGGATTCAAATCTACTTCCATCAAACCGACTTATTCCACCCTGATCGGAACCTAACCAAAAGTCGCCACGACTGTCCTGAAAAATGACGGGGACAACGGGACCTATCAACCCATCTGCAACGGTATAGGTCTGGATTTGCTCGGCTTTCGTCTCAATACAAACAAGAATTGTCATCAAAACTATGCTAAAGAGTAAAATGCAGTTTTTCAGCATAGCCGATAGATTCCTGAGACTTGCCAGATGAAAGTTGATAGGTATCATAATCTTTTAAGCCATTTAAGCAATATTAAGAGATAACTTCCGATTTTCAGAAAGGTCTCGACCCGATAGGGGAAACCGAGTTCCGCAACCCGCTATTAACGGAAAATGTGTAAATTTAATATTCAAAGTTGCTTAATGTGCAAAATCGCGGATACGCGAAATAGCTTTCTCAATCACTGCGTCTGGATACGTGAGCGAGATTCTGAAAAAGCCTTCACTCCATTGCCCGTATCCGAGACCAGGTGTTACCACAACCCCTGCCTCCTCAAGCAGTGCTGTCGCAAAAGCACGACTGGAACCATCGAAACGCTGGGGGACTGGTGCCCAAACATACATCGTTGCTTTCGGTTTTTCGATGGACCATCCGCTGTCAGTGAGCGCATCTACCACCATATCTCTGCGTTTTTGATAAACCACGTTTATCGCAGGTGTAATCTTGCCCGCTATTGAAAGTGCCTTTGCACCTGCGAATTGAAGCGCGCGGAGTGAACCGTTATCGATATTATCTTTCACCGCCTTGACAGCACCCACAACGGTTGGGTTGCCGACGACAAACCCCAGCCGCCATCCTGTCATATTAAACGCTTTGCTTAATGAGAAAAACTCAACGGCTACTTCAGCGGCACCTTCCACCTGCAATATACTTGGTGAACGATAGCCGTCGTAGGTGTTTTCACTGTAGGCGTTATCATGCGCGATGAGGATGTTATTTTCTCTCCCAAATTCCACAGCACGCTCGAAGAAATCAAGGTCGGCAGTGGCTGTTGTCGGATTGTTTGGATAATTGATCCAAAGGACTTTCGCGAGACGTTTCACTTCATCAGGAATAGCATCAAAGTCAACATAAAAATCGTTTTCTCGCAGAAGCGGGGCATAGTAAGTCGTCGCACTGGCAAAGACGTGTCCGATGTTGTAAGTGGGATACCCCGGGCTCGCTGCTATACCAATATCGCCGGGGTTGAGAACGCCAAGTGCCATTTTGACAATTGCATCTTTACTACCGAGTGTTGTTACTACCTGATCATCGGATAACGTGACACCATAACGATGTTGATAAAAGTCGAGGACTGCCTGTGGAAAGTCGTCAACGGGGTTATCACACCCATAACGGTGCCGGTCTGCGTCTTCGGGGTTTTGAATCGCGCCACACAAGGTTTCGACGACTGGATCGGGTGTGGGAATATCCGGGTCACCGATGCCGAGGCTAATCACATCAACGCCTCGTGCTTGCGCTGCCTGCATTTTTTGACGCAAATCTACAAAGAGATAGGGTGGAAGTTTCTGTAACCGTTCTGCGATTGTAATCATATTTTTAATTTACCTTGCGGTTAATAACGTTGGTTGGGGATCTTCACGTGCTTTTGTGTAGAGCCGCCCTCCATTTCATTACGGGCTTACGTTTTTGATTGATAAAAAAGTTATCAGTCATCAGAGGGGTAGTTATCCGTCTTCTGGGTAATTTTTTTTCACAAAAGTCCTTTCAGTTATGAGAAAAAATGTGAGGATTATCAAATTTTTCTTTTAACTGGAAACTGATAACTGATAACCGACTGCTATTTCAGATGAAGTATTGCTTGCTGGGTTTCGCTGAGGCTTCCCATAACGTTTGGGCTGAAATGCAAACCTTGACCGCCCCAATCCGGCATATAGCCGATGCTATAACAGTAATAGAGCGTCCGACGAGGGTTACCCGAAACATTGATGACTGACCCGTGGGTGAGTGCCTCCGTAAAAATAATGGCATCCCCTGCTTTCGCTGGAATTGGGGTCAGTACTGGATTTTCATCCGGATGACCACCCCAAGGTTTTGGGAAATTACTCTTGTGCGCACCCGGTATAACAGCAAAACACCCGTCCTCCACATCGCAATCCAGCATCGGGAAAACCGCTTTTGTTAGCGTTGATACCATCTCTCCATTTTTGCAATGATACTGACACTTCGGGATAATCGGTGTTCCGTGCATGTGCAACCCCGTATAGCCACCACCCCATCGGTAAATCGTGTAGGTATGATTGAGCCGATACGGACCACCGGTTACGCCTTGAATTACATCCAATACCTCCGGAATATCGATTAACACATTGAAGGTAGTGTCCGCCTCCAAAATATTGGAGATGTAGAGTTCCTTTTCCGTCCGTTGTGTGCCGAGGCACAGCGGGGGTGGATAGTCTTCCGGCGGCATATTCTCGTATTCATCTAACACAGCGTTACACGCGTCAATCACTGTTTGTGGGATGACACCCTTCAATACAATGAAGCCTTGCAGGTCAAATAGATATTTTTGTTCGTCTGTCATGTCGCTTTTCCTTTTTTATCCTCGTCAGTTATCGGTTTTCAGTGAAGCGACCCTCTGTAACAATCCTCTGAAACTTGGAATATTCCAGATGGAGATGAATTGTTACCAGAAACCTCTTGTGACTGATAACTGACTACTCATAACTGATAACCATTTCCTCTGATAACTATTCACGGAACAGCCTCATATCTAAGAATTGTCCCGTTTTGACCAACCACCCATCCACTACCTGCGCTGCTTACGTGGATGGCTTTCAGATCGGTTCTGGTATCTGTGTGCTGAGGTCTCCAATTTTGTCCACTGTCTCTCGTATGGAGAACGATCCCCTCTTTTCCAACAATCCAACCTTCTGTTTCTGAGATAAAAAATACGTCGTCAAGAAAATTACCGGTATAACCTTCTTGACGTTGCCATGTTCTGCCACCATTCTCGGTATGTAGGATCAACCCATCCATACCCAAACTGCGTAAATCTAACCCAACGACCCATCCTATTTCTGGTGTAATAAAAAATACGGCATCTAATAGAAAAAATGGGTGACGCTTACTGATAGATGACAACTTCCAATTCGTACCACCATCAACTGTAGAAAGCATCGTTCCGTTCATCCCGACTGCCCAACCGCGCTGTTTGGACGTGAAATGAAGGTCAAAGAGGTTCCAAGTCGTTCCACTCTTTTGTTGTTCCCATGTTTTTCCGCCATCATCTGTGTGGATGATTTCCCCACCGCTGCCGACACACCATCCATTTCTTTCATCTGCAAAGAAGACACCGAGCAAGTCCTGCTGTGTCTCCGATACTTGCCGTTGCCATACACTTCCACCGTTTGTGGTATGCAGAACGACACCCGCTTCCGCGACCGCCCAACCGATTTGCGGGGACACGAAGTGGGTCGCGCCGAAACATTCAGTCGTCCGACTATCTTGTGCGTCCCATACGAGCCCACCATCCTCGGTGCGTAGAATCGCGCCCCGGTCTCCCACAATGTATCCTTCCTCCGGTGAAATGGCGCATACGCCTACCAGAAGATGGCTCGGACTTGATTGTGATTCCCATGTTACACCACCGTTGCGGGTGTGCAAAATCGTCCCGTTCTCACCCACTGCCCAACCGATTTGCTTGGAGACGAAGTCAACACCCAGCAGAACAGCATCTGCACTGTTATGAAAACGGGGCCCGCCACGTTGATGCTTCCACTTTTCTTTTCCGCCGGACGAAGTGTGGAGTACTACCCCTAAGTCGCCAACAATCCAGCCGTTTTGGGCATCTACAAAATCGACATCGTAAAGTGTAAAGGTGTGTAACGGTTCATTGCCGAGATAATCCGGTTGACCGTAACTACTTTTGTGACGTTCGTTGGTGCCGCGTGTGACGAATTCCCATGTGCTCCCACCATCGGTTGTTAAAAAAATACTCCGTCGGTCGCCGACAACCCAACCCGTCTCTTTGTCTATGAAGTGAAGGTTGAATAGGGCGACTTCTGTCGTGAGTTGTACTTCCCAATTTTCTCCGCCATCGGTTGTCCGATAGATGTAGCCAACGTTCCCCGAATGGGTGGATGTCGATGTGTTATAGGTAACAATCCAGCCCTGATTTTCGTCTACGAAGTGAACGCCTTTTAGCGACTTTCCATCAAACGCCTTTACATCAATCTTTGTGAACGTCTTTCCACCGTCAGTCGTTTTCAGCAGCGTACCCCAATCCCCGACGACCCAACCTGTATCTTCGCCCATAAAAAGGTCATGCAGATTGTTTTCAGTGCCGGTTTCAATATGTTGCCATGTTTGCCCGCCATCTGTTGTATAGATCAGAACGCCGCCTTCACCTGCACACCAACCTTCTAACGCCGAACGGAAATACACATTCCGCAACGGTTTGTTGAAAACGCCGCTGTTCTGTCGGTGCCATGTTTGTCCACCGTCTTTTGTATGAATGATAAGACTCTCTGCCTCTTCCCCAAGTTCAGCACCAGGTGCTACATCTACAGCGTTCCCAACTGCCCATCCCCGCTTTTCAGAAATAAAATGGACATCGTATAGGTGTGAACGCCAATCGCCTTCCATGACAGTTTTCCATTCGTAACGGATCTGTTCTTTGGAAGTCGTTTGTTCACAACCAACGATGAATAGAATGCTGATAAGCAGTAAAATAAAATAGTTATGAGTTATCAGTAGTCGGTTGTCTGTTATTGTTTGTCGCGGGCGCGTATTGTGTGTGTCCTGCGAATATCTCTTTAACTGAAAACTGATAACTGAAAACTGATAACCATTAAAATAGGACTTCACTGACATCGTGTAATCCTTTAGGCGCGTTGACGACCCATCTCGCTGCGCGAATCGCGCCTTTAGCGAATGCCTCCGGACTGTGTGCTCGGTGGACGACACTCAGCTGCTCACCCTCGGTTGCGAACAGCACCGTGTGATCGCCAGCAATATCACCACCTCGTACCGCATGGATGCCAATCTGCTGCTTCGGTCTTGCGCCTACGATGCCGTGTCTGCCGTAAACACCCACCTCATCTAAATCGCGTTCAAGGGTCGTAGCAATAGTCTCTGCCACACGAAGTGCCGTGCCACTCGGTGAATCTGCTTTGTGATTGTGATGTGCCTCTATCACTTCAATATTATAATCATTTCCGAGGGCTTTTGCAATTAATTCCAATGCTTGTATCATCACATTGACACCGAGACTCATGTTCGGTGCCATGACGCAGCGAGTCTCTGATGCAAGTGCTTTGATGGTCGCGAGTTCGTCCGGTGTAAAACCGGTTGTTCCAAGAACCATCGCTTTATCTGCATGGACAACTTGTTGGAGATGGTCCAGGGTCGCTTCAGGTTTTGAAAACTCAATGACAACATCTGTGCTTTGAAGTACATCACCGAGTTTGCCTGTGATGGCTACGCCAAGGTCACCGATACCGGCAACAACACCTGCATCGCTCCCGATCTGTGGATGCGACGGGTATTGGATAGCCCCAACGAGTTGCATATCGGGTTGTTGCGCAATGCCTCGCGTGATGCAACGCCCCATACGCCCACAGACACCAGTGATAGCTACACGAATCATTTTTTTATTTCGCGCCTCTGGGCACCGTTCCAAATGTAAAGCAAAGACAAATTATGCCATTTAAGGCATAATTTCATTTCACGGTGGTTTCTGGTTAAGTCAACAGAATTGCTGCTAAGAAGTATCCTTGTACAAATTACTGCTGAAACAGGACTTCGCTGACATCGTGTAATCCTTTGGGCGCATTGACGACCCAT
>CAZGAW010000070.1:0-26597 GCA_964523645.1 uncultured bacterium
TTTCACACAATTAATAATAAATACGTCTTTAACTAATACAACGCAAAACGATCAGAGGACATCCTACAACCCCATGCTGTCCGTGTCGGCGGGATCTCTGAATGGATGAAAGTTGCGCATACAGCGGAATGCTTTGGACTCTCCGTCTCACCACACTTCCTGATGGATTTGCACGTGCATCTCTCTGCAGCGGTACCGCATTCACTTTTTGTTGAATACATTCCTTCGCTTGATCCAGTACTTGACGATACCTTGACGCTTAACGACGGACACTTTTCGCCGCCTGATCGTCCAGGGCACGGTATTCTATTCAATAAAGAGAAGTTGGCAGCGTATCAAATATCATAGAAACATAACCTACTTGCTTGGCTGAAGGATGGGCGAGGTTAGAAACCTCGCCAGCGTTGGTAGTGTATCTATTGATGTTGAAGAGTGGGCGAGGTTAGAAACCTTGCCAGCGAATCGTAGGAACTTACTGGTGAACGGCACACGGCGTGTGCCTACTACTTTGAGGAAAAACACGTGAAACTTGAAAACCGTATCGCGATTATCACAGGCGGCGGACGCGGAATCGGTCGCTCGACTGCCTTAGCCTTTGCCAAAGAAGGCGCAGACATTGTTCTCGTCGCACGGACGGACACCGAGATAACAGCCGTTGCCGAAGAAGTGAAAGCACTCGGCAGACGCGCACTCGCCATCAAAACCGATATCCAACTGAAAACCGATGTAGATGCTATGGTTGCCCAAACACTTGATACTTTTGGAAAAGTGGATATTCTCGTTAACAATGCAGGTGTGGCGATCCACAACCCAATTCCCAAGATTCGGGAAGAGGATTGGGATTTGACAATGGCAGTCAACCTCAAGGGTGTGTTCCTCGGTACACAAGCCGTCTTCAGCCACATGTGTGAGCAGAAGTATGGGCATATCGTTAACGTCTCCTCGGTCTCTGGCAAATTTGGGCATGTCAACGGCGGTGCGTACTGTGCCTCTAAATTCGCCGTTGTCGGCTTCACTGAGACAACGAACAACGAAGGAAGACCTCACGGTGTAAAAGCCTCGGTTGTCTGTCCGGGGCCTGTAGATACCAAAATGCGCCGTGATAATCACCCAGATGATGTCATTGAGCATCTCACACTCCCTGAAGATGTGGCCGATCTGATCCTATTTCTGGTGACACAGCCACCGCGCGCACATACGCTTGAAACTGTTATCCGAACCCCCTTGATGTGAGTTATCAAGGAGATATGTTCAAACTTAACTCCAACCCGGTAGGTGCGGTGTTTTTGCTTGGGTGTTTCTGCGGATTTCCTCTAAGCAACCGCACCGGATAGACGCGTTGGGTTTTGATCTGCTCTGACCATAAAATATGTTTATTGATTCACACGCACACATCCAACTCGCCCAGTTTAACCGTGATCGTGACGCAGTGCTGAAACGCGCACACGAAGCCTCAGTCTCCGATATTCTTGTCATAGGCTTTGACATGGAAACTAGTCTCGGTGCTGTGGAATTGGCGGAGAAACATACGCATATCTATGCCACCGTCGGGATGCATCCGCACGATGCAAAGGATTTGACCCCCGATGTGCTAAAGACTTTTCGTGAACTCGCTGTACATCCGAAGGTGATTGCACTCGGTGAAATGGGGTTGGACTACTACCGTAACCTCTCGCCACGTCCACTACAAAAAGAAGCATTTGAAAAACAGTTGGATCTTGCTGAAGAGCTGCAAATGCCGATTGTTATCCACAATCGCGATGCCTATATGGACATCCTCCCTATTCTGGAAGCACGGCAGGGGAAAGTTCAAGGTGTATTGCACTGCTTTACCGGCGATGTAGAATTAATGCATAGAAGCCTTGCAATCGGATTTCATATCGGTATCGGGGGAATTGTGACCTATCCGAATGCCAAGGATATGCAAGCAGTCGCGCGGGAAGTACCCGAAGATCGACTGCTCATAGAAACCGATTGTCCGTGGCTCGCTCCCCAATTTCGACGCGGCAAACGGAATGAACCCGCTTATGTCCGCGCTGTAGCAGAAAAAATTGCGGAACTCCGCGGCACGTCTGTAGAGGCAATCGGTGAAACAACGACAAAGAACTTCCAGAAACTCTTTGCACATTAGTCTGCAATCACGGAGGAACTTGCATGGAACGAAACAACGATTTACCTAAAGCGGCTTCCATTCTTTCTTTACTACTCTGTTGTTTCGCACTGACAGCATTTTTGGGTTGTGGTGCCATAAGTGCGGTAAAGGCTCCCTTTGAAATGGCAGGATTCATGAAGGATATGGTAGCACAACTTGAGGAACGAGAAGCGTTCTTGAGAGAATCTGCGGAAAAGCCTCTAACGGAAGACCAGGAAAAACTCCTAACGCAAATTCTTCAAGAAAAAGGAACTTTGGATGTAGTTTTGTCGAGTCAGGCGTATTTAGCGTATCTGGAAGGGCAAGTCGGTGCGGTCTATAAAGATTATCCGACCTTTTTTACCGAAGTCCCCACTCCCGAGCAAAAGTCAGTTACGCGATTCACGCTTAAAGAAATGCTTCCGCCAGAAGTAACAACTGAACAAATCCAAATCACTACCGATTTCTATTTCAAATTCCGTGAACTGATCGCAACCGAACCCGGCATTACCTCCGACTCAGAGGAGATGGAAGCATTCATGGAGATTCACTTAGCAGAGCCGTTAATGGAGACATATTCCTCAAAAATGTCCACTTCCGATGGGATTAAATTAATGAAGATAGCTGCGGTGCCGAGCGGTATGGCTCCACTGGATACAGAGGTATTTCGTAAAATTTGGCTTGAGAATTTAGAGGTTTACGGTTCTCGGGAAGGGTTGCTGCGCTGTGCGATCTCGAATCCTGACGAGTTTGCCCTCATGCGTTCGTTTTTTGAAGATGCTGCCGCCCTTGAAGAATGGATTAGAACGCCTACCGAACAGAAATAATCCCTAAAGCGGAAATGAGGATTGACAGATAAAGTTGATGTCCCAAAATTGAAACACTAAAACCGCAAGAAACTAAGCGGCTCTCTATTCACATGAAGCACCTAAATCTCCGCATGTATGCGATGGTGCTTGCCCTCGTCTGTGTCTGGGTGATTTTCACACTCCTGACCGGTGGCACCTTCCTCAGCACTCGGAACCTATCTAATCTCTCTCGCCAAGCCGCGGTCACAGCCATCCTCGCCGTCGGTATGACCTTGATCATTGTTTCCGCTAACATAGATCTCTCTGTCGGCTACGGTGCCGGACTCCTCGGTGCGATTGCAGCAATTATACACGTCTGGTGGGGGCAATCGATCCTCGTAACTCTCATCGCTGTCATCTGCATCGGGATGCTGATGGGGTTGATGCAGGGGTACCTCGTGGCATATCAGCGAATCCCAGCGTTTATCGTCACATTAGGCGGATTTTTGGCGTATCGTGGCTTGATGTTAGCGTTTACCAAAGGCGAAACCATCTTGCTCCCAGACAATTGGCTCAAAGCAATCGGGAACGCCTATCTTTCGTCAACGCTCGGATGGGGACTCATGGTCGTCGGATTGGGTATCAACGGATACCGCTTTTATCGGCAGCGAACCGTTCAACTACAATACGGCATTGAGCAAACATCCTTCAGAACTTTTCTATTGAAAGTAATCGGAACATCAGCACTTATCGTGGCATTCATTGCTGTGATGAATACGCACAAAGGGATTCCGTTTCCAGTGTGCATTCTGTTCGGGTTAGCGTTCGTATTCCATTTCATCGCGAACCACACCCGTTTCGGACGTTATGTGTATGCAGTCGGTGGAAACGCAGAAGCGGCGTATCTCTCTGGGATCAACGTGCGCAGCATTACGTTACGGGTATTTGCGACGATGGGCGCGCTGATGGCAATCGCGGGCGTTGTTATGACGGCGCGTGTCGGGAGTGCCAGTCCAGAAGCAGGACGACTTCTGGAATTAGACGCTATCGCCGCCTGTGTTATCGGGGGTGCCAGTTTAATGGGCGGACGCGGGAGCATTTTCGGTGCAATTTTAGGTGCCTTTGTTATGGAGAGTCTCAACAACGGGATGAGCATGGCAAACATGGATGCCTCGTGGCAAGATATAATAAAAGGCATCGTGCTTGTCGCAGCGGTCGGATTTGATATGGCTTCACGTCGACGGTAGCAGAAAGTCGACTTTCTATATTTTTTTAAACCCTTTTCCCAAAAACTCTCCTCTTTATAACCAAATCTAATTAGGAATTTTCCATGAGATACGATTCATCAACGTACACAGACCTGACAGATGAAGCACTTATCCAGCTCGTACAAGACGGGGATGAGGAAGCATTTGCACAACTCGCAGCCCGTCATAGTTCGAGAATCTGGCAGATGGTTGTCCTAAACTCTCGCCAGATTCGCGATGCTGAAGAGATCTTCCAAGACATTTGGGTGGCAGTCTGGGAAAATATCAGTGGCTTACGCGAAGTCAGTAGTTTCGGTGCCTGGCTACGGAAAATAGCGTATACCACTTGCCGAAGATACTACAGCACCAGCGCACACACCAAAGGTGAAATCCTCCAGAGTGCTGGGGCACTTGCTGAAACTATTGATCGGGATGTCCTTGCCCGTTTTCGAGAAATGGAACTTCGTGCGGCTGTAACAGAAGCGGTACATCACCTACCTGAGAAGGTGCGTACCGTCGCGGTACTGTACTACTTAGAGATGTGGACTATCAAAGAGATTGCAGCGGAACTTAACTCGTCGGTCGGTACTATCAAAACAAGGCTTAGCCAAATTCGGGCACTCCTACGCGAGGAATTTGGTGTTGAAGAAGTTAAGAAGGGAAGAACAATGGCGCAGAAAAAAGTGGTATCCAAGCCTTCGCGAAGCATAATTAAAGTCTTCGGTGTAGGCGATGCCGGTGGCAACGTTGTCAAACGGATGATTGAAAACAGCTGGAAAGAAGTTGATTTTTACGCTGTGAATACGGATTTAGAAGCACTCCGCACGTGTGAAGGGGCAACACAGGTACAGATCGGTGCTGAAACCACGCAAGGACTTGGTGCAGATGGCAACTCGGAATTGGGCAGGCGGGCAGCCGAAGAGGATTTGGAAACGCTCAACACCGTCGTTGCGGATGCAAGGATGGTTTTCGTTACTGCAGGCATGGGGGGCGGAACAGGGACAGGTGCCGCGCCTCTAATCGCATCCCTCGCCCGAGAACACGGTGCGCTAACGATAGGTGTTGTCACATGTCCATTTGATTCTGAGGGACAACACCCCGCCGAACAGGCAGAATACGGATGCCACGAGTTGCGGGAAAACGCAGATGCCGTTATCGTAGTGCCGAATCAGCGACTCCTTGATACTGTGGACGCAGAACCCTCGACGAGTGAAGCGTTCCGCATGAGCGATGAAACCTTGTTACTCGGTGTTAAAAACGTCTCTGATATTATTACGGAGTCAGGCGAGGTTAACATTGATTTCGACGATATAGAGAGTATCATGAAGGATGCGGGCACAGTGTTAATGGGTGTAGGGCAAGCATCCGGTGAAAACAGGGCACGAATCGCTATGGAAAACGCTATCGCCTCACCCCTGCTCGATGGGAAAAGAATTGGGGGCGCGACTGGGCTGATTGTTAATATTAACGCTCCGCAGGACTTCATGATGCATGAATTGGATAGGGCGATGAGCGTTCTCCAAGACGAGGCACTCGACGCACAAATTATATTTGGACTGGTCTATAGAGATGACGAGCCTGAATCCGAGGACACGATTATCGTCACTATCCTTGCAGCCGGTATTGAAACACAAAACGAACATACTACCGCATCATCTACCCAGCAGCGCGGCACTTCTCCCGATGGAGGTACTGGTATCTCATCTGCAACAGGTTCTGAATTTGTTCATCTCCATAACCATAGCGAGTATAGTATGCTTGATGGCGCGTGCCGCATCCCAGATATGGTCGACTGGGCTGTTGAGAATAGCGTTCCTGCCGTCGCGCTCACTGACCACGGTAATATGTTCGGGGCATGGGAATTGTATAACAAGGCAACAGCGGCAGGCGTTAACCCGATCATCGGTTGCGAGGTATATGTCGCACACGGCAGCAGAAAGACGGCTGGACAAGAACACGAAGAACCTTATCACCTCACGCTGCTTGCTGAGGATACAACCGGTTATCAGAATCTTTTAGAATTGGTGTCGCTTGGATACACAGAAGGACTCAACCGAAAACCGCGCATTGATATGGAAATTTTACGCGAACACCACGATGGGATTATCGCACTAACGGGGTGTATTCAAGGACAAGTGCCACAACTCCTTTGCGCAAATCGGCGAGACGAAGCAATTCAAAACTTCAAAACGCTGATGGACATAATGGGGGAACACAATCTTTACGTTGAGGTGCAAAACCACTACATCGACAAGGAACTTGCGGCATATCCCGTGATGGTTGAGTTGGCGAAAGAATTTAACCTCCCCATTATTGGGACAAACGATTGCCACTACCTCCGCAAATCCGACCACGGGATGCACGACATTCTCCTCTGTATCCAAACAAAGAAAACCGTCAACGATCAAAACCGAATGCGCTTTGATAATCACTTCTATTTTAAAAGCGTTGACGAAATGCGAGAGGCACTGAAAGATTATCCGCCAGAAGCCATCAGCAATACCCTTGAAATTGCAAATCGGTGTAATCTCCAACTCGACTATAGAGAAGACCCAATGCCGAAATACGAAATCCCCGAAGGGCACACACACGACAGTTATCTCAAGGAGTTGTGCTACCAAGGCTTGCGCGAAAAATATGGTGAACTCTCTGAACCGATTCAGCAACGGATCAATTATGAACTGGATGTCATCCGACGCGGAGGTCACGCCAACTATTTTCTGATTGTGGGAGATTATGTCAATTACGCGCACAAACACGGATACCCACTCACTGCACGCGGTTCCGCGGCTGGCAGTCTTGTGCTGTATGCACTCGGTGTCATTAACTTCAATCCGATGGATCACGGTTGTCTCTTTGAACGGTTCCTAAACCTTGAACGTAGCAGTCCGCTCGATATTGACATTGACTTCGCTGATCGCGCCCGTGAACATGTAATTGAGTACCTTGCGAAGAAATACGGGGCAGATTCCGTGGGTAAAGTCGCTACTTTTGCGACTTTAGGTGCGAAAACGGCTATCAAGGATGTCGGTCGCGCCCTTGACGTACCTTCTGAAACTGTTGAAAAGTTGACAGATCTCATACCGCGTATGCCTTACATCACGCTTGACGAGGCACTGGAACGGGCACCCGAATTTCAGGCACTCGCGGAACTCCCTGAAAATCGAGAACTCATTGAAATCAGCAAGGCGGTGGAGGGTATGAAACGACATGTTTCCTGTCACGCCTCTGCAATCGCAATTTCGGATGGCCCCCTGACAAACTACGTGCCGCTGTTCAAGGATAGACATAACCAAGTCGCGACACAGTTTGAAGGGAAAATCGTTGAAGATGTCGGCATCGTCAAATTTGATTCCCTCGGTCTACGAAGTCTTACCGAAACGCACGATTGTCTTCAGATGATTGAGGCAAACCACGGTGTTAAGATTGAACTGGAAGCGATTCCTTTTGATGATGCGGCAACTTATTCCTTGGTTAGTAACGGACTTATCGATGGTTTGTTCCAGTTTGAAGCTTCTCCCGGCATGCGTCGGGTTGTTACGGAACTCAAACCGAATGATTTTGAGGCGTTCGCTGCCATTCCGGCACTCTATCGACCAGGTCCGCTACAAAACGGGGACATGCAACAGTATATAGATCGGAAGAACGGGTTGCAACCCGTAGAATATATACACCCGTCACTTGAGGGGATACTCAAAAGCACACACGGTATCTGCATCTACCAAGAACAGGTCATGCAAATCGCGCACGATATGGCAGGCTTTACACTCGGTGAAGCAGACATATTGCGCTCCGCAATCGGGCAGCGGAAGGCATCGCTGCTCAAAGAACAGCGCGAGAAATTCGTTGAAGGGGGAATGAAAAAAGGTTTCACCAAAGAGAGAGTTGAAACCGTATTTGATTGGTTTGAACTTTCCGGGTGCTATGCCTTTAATAAGGCGCATGCCGTTGCTTACTCGATGTTAGCGTATCGCATGGCGTACCTGAAAACACACTATCCACATGAGTTCATGGCGGCAGTGATGACTGGTGAGGCAAACGATTCAGCGAAAATTGTCCGCTACCAAGAAGAATGCGAAAAACTTGCTGGCTACTTAGGTATAGAGATTGATTTGCTTCCACCGGATGTTAACAAGAGTGAAAAAGGCTACACGGTGGACAGGAATGTGATCCGTTCTGGGCTTGTTGCTGCTAAAGGAGTTGGGGATAAAGTGATAGATCGGATTTTAGCAGCGAGAGAAGCCGATGGCTTGTTTGCATCGTTACAAGATTTTCGTGCGCGAGTTACTAGGGTGGATCAGCAAACTATTGAAAGGCTCGTTGAGAGTGGTGTGTTCAATACAATCCCGTTTGAGTGAAGATGTCGGGGGGCTTACAATGAAGGCGAGGTTGTAAACCTCGCCAGCAGGGCACGATCTCAGGCGTTTTCGCCTAACTTTGAAGTGTCCCGTCAATTCAGTGTTACGAACAAAACTATCTTGCCAAATTTCGCGCCTCTTTGAATTTCTCTTTAGCGAATTGACCCCACTCTTTGATTTTTTCGTTGCGGATTGTGGGATCCTTCCAGGTACTACCTGCCATCTGCATCGCTTCTTCTTCAGTTATTGGCATCTTCGTTAAAACCGCGATCGCTGCGTCACGTTTTGCTGGGTCCTTACACTTACCGATTGCCTTCCATGCATTGACGAGATCCTTATGCGAATCAATAATTAAAACACCGAAGAGATCGTTGACGATATTCCAGCGTTCACTGCCTTTTCCTGAGTTGTATTGGAACGGAGTTCCCTCCATAGTAAATGGATTTGGGACGGTACATCGCTCGCCTAATTTGTCATAAAGCGCGGGTAGAACGCTTGCACGATTCAAACCACCCTTCCATTTAGGTCCCTCCGAATCGGTGTCGCGAAGCATCCAGAGTTTCTGTGCGTCTTCCGATAAAACGAATTCAAGAAACTTTTGTGCGACTGATAGATTCGGTGCCCCCTTGAGGATCGCGATTGGATCAGCATTGATTACAGCACCATCGGCGGGAACAACGTATTTAATCTTATCCGCACCAACGACTGCTATTTGACCGTACGCGTAAAAATCAATTGCGAGTCCATAAATAACCTGCCCAGCAACCACATCTGTCGGAATAGCATTGGCACCGGCGGAGAAACCACGAACATTACCGCCGATCTTGGTCAGGAGGGCAAACCCTTCATCCCATCCGAGGGTTTGAAGGATAATCTCATACACCATGTGTGCCGAACCGCTTTCTCTCGGATCGGCTGCGCCAATTCTACCGAGCAATGCGACATCACCCAAATCCTGCCATGCTGTAGCTTTTGGGAGACTGAGCATATCACGCAGCTCCTCATTGTACATGATGCCAAAACTCGATAACGCCGCACCGTACCATCGGTGTTCAGCATCGTAAAGCGGAATCCCTTGAAACGATTGCACCATCTGCGCAAGTTGTGTTTCAGGTAGTTTGTAGGTATTCAACCAACCGTTATTTGAGAGACGAAGATAATTGTCGGTGCCACCACCAAAGAAGATATCAACACCGATGCTGTCTGGCACGCGCTTAAACTCCGATTCGATGAACCGGTAGTTGGAAGAGGTGCCACCCACATCTCGCCAGTCAGTTTTGACTGTTCTGCCGGTTTGTTCTTCGTACCACCTCTCGAAGTTTTCTCCAAACTCTGTCTCAGTTCCCTCTGGATGTGGCGAAATAATGATAAGTTCGTCCTGGGCAAACAGGACAGCAGGGAGTGACAAAAGACATAAGACAATCCCCCACATTGCAAAATGTGCCGTGCAACGTCTGAGGGGTTTTAAATAGGACATATTTTTTATTCTCCTTAAACGTGTCGTTACGGTGAAAGTGTTGGCTGCCGATCTAAAATATGTTTTATTGGGTTTACCCACTGCTCTTTCTGCTGGTTATAAATGCCGTAGTGAAGGTGTGCGCCCGTACTACGGCCAGTATTTCCGACGTAGCCTATCAGTTGACCGCGCGTCACTTCTTCCCCAACTTTCAGACCCTCCGCGTAATCTTGCAAATGGGCATACAACGTTTTCAGCTGCGATCTCAGATGCTCAATCTCGACCGTTTTTCCTAAATACCCATTCTGTTTAACTGCCACAACTGTGCCGGCAGCAGCAGCAATCACAGGAACCCCGGCTTGCGTTTTAATATCAAGGCCTTGGTGGAATTCGCGTTGCTGCGTCAACGGATGCATGCGCCATCCAAAATGAGATGAATACCAATAAACATGGGGCTCGCCATCCGCTTGTTGGAGGTCCACCGGTAAAATTGAAGGATATTCATCAAGTTGTTCTTGATGTTTGCTGATATAATCGTGGAGAATCAAAATCTCATCCTTCAAAATACGAACCGTTAGGGGTTCCTGTTTTTCGTGCGTATCCTCTGATATACCACCAACCGTTGATACATTTTCCTGCTGGATATCATCTGTCTCATCAGCCCCTTCAGATTCCCCAGAAACGCGACTTTCTCCGCCTCCTTGACCGAGGATCCCTAAAGTCTGCCGAATCTGTTCCGTCATCTGGCGGATACTTTTCATTTCCTCATTAATATCATTAAGTTCCGATTCAGTTTGGACTTTTGCCCGCATGATTTCTTCAATTTGCTTCTTTGCATTCGCTTGTAATCTCTCTTCGGCATTGATTCTCTGATATTTTTGCGAAAGTCCGTAATTGAACCCGCCGATTGCTATTGTGAATAGGAGAAGAAGGGAAAAAAAGAAAAACAATATATGCCCTCGGTTAATGGTATGCTGGCGGACCGAATTCTTACGAGATGACATTAAGATAAGCGTATACATCTAATGGATTCTCCTTACACGTTAGAATCAAGACTTACACAGGGCTCTTTTGTAGCATAACCTGTTAGGTGCTGCTACACAATGCCTGCGTTTTTATCCGATCCTTGTTTAATAGCACGAGCTATGCTCAAAATTGTGTCCTAAGAATCTTGTATTGCTCCTGAGAATAGGTTCTATTGTAGAAAACTATCTGAAAGCAAGCAAAACGATTTCGCCTAATATTATTAAAATTTACCCTATAAACGTAACCAAGTCAAGTAAAAAACGTTTAGCATACGTTATAATAGGGTCTTTATGTGCAAAAATTTTATTATACATACCTACATACATTGTAAGCAAAACTTACGTAAATTGCAGAAGTCTTGCCTTATTTTACAAATGGGCAACAATCGCCGGCATTTTCCAGACAAGAACGAGGATAGCCCCGAGTAGAATGAGATACCACACCATTAATACTCGGATGCGTGTTCTTTTGAAGATGTCACGCCGAGAACGTTTGAGTTTCATGATTGCTCTTTTATTTCTGCCAGGGCCCTCACCCTAAAATCGTATATATCAACACAGTGCTGCGGGTGTCATTCTGTTTTTTTCAGAACACGAATCCCAGAAAGTCGGTATTTAGAGACATCGTCTATATTAAATTCAAAGTCTTCATACTCAATTTTTTCGCCTTGTGCTGGCAACCGCCCGAGCGACATAAAAATAAAGCCACCGATAGTATTACACTGATCTGTTGGAATATCGGTCCCTAACGCCCTGTTGACCTCAGAAATTAACACGCGTGCATCAATCCACCACTCGTTTCCCGTGAGTTCCTCCACACGCGGCAGTTCCCGCTTCCGATTGGTCGCGATGTCGCCGATAATTTTTTCCAAAATGTCTATGAGTTCTACAATTCCTATACAACTTCCGTGTTCGTTAACCACTATCGCTATAGGGATTTCGGATTGCCGCAGCTCGTTTAATAAATCCAAAGCGGACTTCGGCGCGGGCACATACAGCACCTCTCTTACAAATATTGTTAAATCTTGGTTCTGTTGCTCGCTTGTGACAATTTCTGTGGCATCAACGACACCGATCAACTGATCGACGCGTTCGTTATAAACAGGGATATAACGGTAATTGGTAGCACGACAATACTGTGGAATCTCAGCGCACGGCGATCTTACGATTAACGGAACTATCTCGGACAACGGGAGCATCACCTCCTGTGCTGTCAATGTTTGCAGACTGAAGATCCCACGTAAGAATTGTCGTTCGTGTTCAGGAAACGCCTGAATGTTCTCCTGAAGTAACTGCGTAAGTTGTTCGCGGGCCAATACCGACTTTCGACCTGATTTCCCGAAGAACCCCTTTTTTTCAGGAGAGGTGTCCTGTTCCTCATACACAAGAAGCGCATTCGGTTTCGCAGGCACGACTTCCCCTCTGTCCTGTTTCCTAACAACAGGCATCTGGCGATTTTCTTCTTCCGAAACGTCTTTGGTAATTTCGTCCATGATGATCGCGATATAGCCTCCATCCACTATGAAATTTCCACTAACTTTTTGTGGAAGATCTTCTATGTTTGCGCAACGAGCGTCAATTCTGTTTTGCCATTGAGGCCCGCAACAACAGGAAATGTTTTCTCGCCTGGCTTTCCATCTTTCGGCACATACTGGACTTGAGGCGAAAAGTAGGCATACAACGCCGTATTCCGAGGGTTAGGCGTAGTGTTTGGTCCGGAACCGTGTACCATCAAACTATGGAAAAATAGGGCACTTCCCGCAGAAAGTGGGACATCCATCTGTTGCGCCGCAACCTCCTTCCGATCAGTGAGTTCTGCACCCTGCTGACGCGCAATATGTCCCCAAGACTGTATTCCCCAGAGATGACTTCTCGGAATTACCTTGAAACACCCATTTTCAGGTGTGGCATCGTTGAGGGCAATACTCACGGTAACGAGGCTTGGCGGCTCCATGGGCCAATATGCAGAATCTTGATGTAATCCATGCGAAGATCCATGAAACGCGGGTTTGAACATCAATGTACTTCTAAAGAGCAACAAATCCTGTCCAATGAGTTCTTGAACAACACCGATGAGTTTTGGATGTTGCGCAAGGTCCCGAAATACTTCGGAGTACTGACGCGTATTTTCTGCCTTTCGCAACACGGGCAAACGATCCCCTTGTGTCTCGTCTTTTGCGAATGGCTCACGCTGGACATGTCGACGCGCTACCTCTGCTTGTTCCTTTTCTGCGTCGGGTTCCTGTCCCGCAGCAAACTGATGCAAACGAAAGATCTCCGCTTGACACGCCTCGACTTCTGCTGTCGATAACAGGTTCTCAACAACGAGATAGCCTTCCTTTTCAAAAAAGGCTTTTCGTTCCTTTAAATCCATTTTAGCCTCCAATTAATTGTCTAACTTCCCAAACAATACTTGAAATCGCAAATCCAATATAGACACATGAAGCAACTACCATCATGAAGGTAGATAACTTTTTCGGTTTTGCAAAATCAGGCAGAAAGCGGTAGTTCATGTAGAGGGTAAGCGGCACATAAATCGCCATAGCGAACCCACCCATGTACGCTGCATTAAAGAGAAACCCTAATTCACTGACGTTTAACTGCTCCATCACAAAGGTGATTACGCACCCACCGACAATCCAGATGCCAGCGATGAGAAGATACCACCAGCTTAAATCACGTTTCTGTGCCCCTTGAAAGTTGGTGTAAATAATGTCAGAAACAGAACGGGACACCCCATCAACCAGGGCAAGTTGTGTTCCAAAAAGCGTTGCAACACCGACGAGTAAGAAAATTTTCTGTCCCGCCACACCCCAGATTTCGCCTAATATCTGCGCTTCGTCGTAGATGAGCTTTCCTTGTTCAGGAACAATGCCTTGCGGGTGTAAAACCGCGAGTGCTCCGAAAATAAAAAGAAGAATGGTAAATGTATTCAGTGCCCAAAAGAAAAGCATTTGGTCCTGTTTCACATATCGCCACCAGGCAGTGAAACGTTTTCGGTTTTCTTCTGTTGCCTCAAAAAGGAACCCTGTCGCAGGTACCTTCTCGCTTCTACCGCGAAGTGGGTTTTGTAGCCCGGGCAGCTGCGCACCCATACCGATGTTTTTATCCCGTAGGTAAAACGTGTAGAAGAGGTTTGCTGTCCCTCCTGCCCCCGCGAAGACTAAGGCACTAAACAGTGTTTTCACCGACATACCTGGATCTATGTATCCAACGTTCACCAGACCTCTACCGAGTTCCTTCCATGTATCCATTGAGCCGACAGCGATAGCAACAAGAATCAACCCAATCGTTACGATAGCAACGAGTACTTCAACGGTTCTTTCAACAGACTGATAGATCATCTTCGGACCAAAAAGAATGAGCGCAACTCCCGAAAATGTCACTATTGTCCAAAAGGTATCAGAACCCCAGCCCCCAGGTCCAAGTATAAGTGCCTTGAGGGCAAGCCCTGATGTTCGCGCCCATCCAGGGGCTATCCATCCGACTACAGTGAGCAGAATGAACAACGGCGCGAAACCGCGCCAGATCCGGCTGTATCCGGTATACACCGTTTCCCCTGTCGCTATCGTCCAACGTCCTACCTCAACGTTAATCCAGAGTTGAAGGAATACACCGAGCGCCGCTGCCCAGATCATGCTCCCGCCATATTCCGCGGCGATGAGGGGCCAAATCACACTCTCACCGGCACCAATAGACAAACCGACCAAGATAGCACCGGGACCCGCAATTTTCCAAAAAGGTAACTGTTTCTCCGGTAATTCGACGATCCTGAAATCGTCAAGCGGTTGATAAATCTTAGACATTGCTCCCTCCTCATACGAATAACGTTGAGTTCTCGGTCATGTTCGCCGCTCTAATCAAGTTCTCTAACTTATTTCAGAACCGCTTCACGTAAGATTTCAACCGGATGCTTCGGTTGTACACCTGTCCCGTGTTCAAGCTGATGTCTACAGGAAAAACCAGCTGCGCTCAGCGAAAAACTGCCCGGTGGTTTCTCACGGACAGCCTCAAAAAGTCTTAATTCCCCAATCTTCATAGAAAGGTCATAATGTGTTTTCTCATATCCGAACGCACCTGCCATGCCACAACAACTTGAATCGATTACAGTAACGTTGTGTTCTGGTGGCAAACTTAACATCTTTACAGTCGGTTGAATACCAACGAGTGCGCGCTGATGGCAATGTCCGTGCAGCAGGACATCACGCGGCTCTGCCGAGAATTCCAAAGGCAATTCACCCTTTTCAACAAGTTGAAGAAAAAATTCCTCAAACGAACAGGTCGCCTCAGCAACACGTTTCGCATCGGACGTGCCAATCAACTCAACGTAATCATCAGTGAGAGTAGAGGTACAACTCGGTTCACATCCAATAATTGGAATCCCTTCGTCAGCATAACCGCGAAGGGCATCAATGTTGTAACTCGCGTTCTCCAAGGCTCGGTCAAGCATCCCTTCCGAGATAAGCGGGCGTCCACAACACCGTTTCTCAGGCAGTAACACCTCAAATCCACACGCTTCAAGCAACTCCACTGCAGCTTTACCGATAGAGGGTTCGCTGTAGTTCATAAAGGTATCGGAAAATAGGACAACCTTCTTGTCCGATGTTCGTCCGGAATTTCGCTTTCGGAACCACTGTTCATGGGTAGGGCGTACAAAGGTAGGCATATCGCGTCGTCGATCGACACCGATAAGTTTCTCGGCAATCCATTTGGAAAGCCCGTTGTTGACCGCCCAGTTGGAGAAGGGCGAGAACATTGAACCCAGAGGCGCGAGTGCGCCGATTTCACCGAACAACCGCCGATACAAGGGTAAACCGTTCGCTTTGTGATAATGGGCAAGGACCTCATACTTAATCTTCGCCATATCTACATTAGATGGACACTCCGCCTTGCACGCTTTGCAGCCGAGACATAAGTCTAACACCTCTTGGAGTCTCTCACCCGTGAGTTCTGTGTGTGGCAATGCACCTGAAATAATTGATCGGAGTGCATTTGCACGACCACGCGTCGAGTGTTCCTCTTCACGCGTACCAATAAAAGAGGGGCACATAGTGCCAGTCAGCGTCTTCCGACACGCGCCAACACCGTTACACATCTCGATCGCCCCACCAAACCCATCCTGACTGGAGAAATCGAAATAAGTATCAATTTTAATGGTGTTATAGTCCTTACCAAAACGGAGATTTTCCGTCATAGCGGGCGCGTCAATAATTTTACCCGGATTCATGATGCCATTTGGGTCAAACGCTTTTTTGACTTCAGTAAGTGCTTGATATATCTCCCGACCGAACATGCTCTCTATCCATTCACTGCGAACGAGCCCATCACCGTGTTCCCCACTCATTGCACCATCCAATTCCATGAGCAGATCCCGAACCTCGCGAGCGATGGTGTGCATCTTCTGAATATCGGTCTCGGATTTGAGGTTAACAATAGGACGGTTGTGCAGGAGTCCAACACTTGCATGCGCATAATAGGCAGCGGTCGTATCATGTGCTGTGACAATCTTGTCAAATCGACGAACATATTCCGGTAAATTCTCTATCGGCACCGCAGCATCTTCGACGAAACCCACCGGTTTAGCATCACCTTTCATACCCATCAGCAACCCGAGTCCCGCTTTCCGAGTCTCCCAAACGCGTCCCTTTTCCTCAGCAGTGAAACAGCGGACGAATGCATAACCGAAACCTGCACTTTTCAGGGTCTTTTCAAGTTTATCTAACTGCGATTCTAATTCCGCTTGTGTCTCGCCGTAAAACTCAACGGCAAGCAACGCAGCAGGCTCACCCTGTATGAAAGTGGTAAGCCGCGAAAATTCCAACGAGCCTCGCGCCATGTCAAGAATTGTTTTGTCTATAAGTTCTACAGCAGTCGGGTTGCATTCCAGGATAGATTGCATCGCCTCCATAGAGCCAACAAGTGAATCAAAATGAACGACACACAGAGCAGTCGATTTAGGAATCGGAACGAGGTTTATTGTGGCTTCAACAGTCGTTGCAAGTGTGCCTTCCGAACCGACGAGGATTTTCGTCAAACTAAACGGATGATCTTCATCACATCCATCACGACGATACGGTGTAACTTCTTTTGAACCGGCATTTGGGACAAATTCATCAAGGTTGTAACCCGCAACGCGACGTAAGAGGCGTGGATAACGTTTGCGGATCTCTGATTCATTGTCCGCACACACGCGACAAAGTTCACGATAGATGTTCGCTTCTAATGTGTCACCCTGTTTTTTCGTTTCTAATTCTTTAAGTGTTATAGGAGATGCTGTGATTTCATCAGCGTTGGAAAGTACTAAGTCAAGCGACATGACGTGATCGATGGTTTTCCCATAGATAAGCGAATGCGAACCTGCAGAGTTGTTTCCGATGGTGCCACCGACGTTTGCCCGACTGCTCGTAGCAACATCAGGCGCGTACATCAAGCTGTGAGGCTTCAATTTATCGTTCAATTCATCTAAGACAATACCGGGCTGCACCCGTGCCCAACGCTCGGTGACATTCACTTCAAGGAGTTGGTTCATGTACTTAGACATATCCAACACGATTGCTTCACCGACGCTCTGTCCAGCGAGACTCGTACCGCCACCGCGTGGAAGGACCGGAATATTGCGGTGTGCTGCGATTTGCACAGTTTTAATGACATCTTGGCTATCTTTTGGGATTACAACGCCTATCGGTTGTATTTGGTAGAGACTCGCGTCTGTGCTATAGAGTGCCTTAGAATAGAGATCAAAGCGCACTTCTCCGGCAAGGGTATTGGATAATTGCTGTTCAAGGGTTTCTGATGTAGAAGGTTCCATATTTGTTATCCAAAAACTGTAAACATTACGAGAGAGGCTCGCGACCGTTAGATTTTTTTAAATCCCAGAAAAATTTGACATCGCCATCCAAGTAAAGTATAATTAACGATACAAAGCCCCTGTGGTGGAATTTGGTATACACAGCAGGTTGAGGGCCTGTGCCTTAATTGGCATGCTGGTTCGAGTCCAGTCGGGGGCATTCCTTTCTTCACATTTTCGGATGCCAACCTACGAAGCCTCCGTAAGTAATTCCTGATATACCTGATAAGTCTGTTCTGCAATTGCTTCCCATGTAAAAGCCCTGACTCGATCAAGCCCACGCACTACCAAATTGTCCCGAAGACCGGCATCCTGTGCAATGTGATGTATCTGCTCCGCCAAAGCATGGATATCGCCTTCAGGAAAAATAAGTCCCGCGTCATCAATCACGTGTGGAATTTCGCCAGAATCCGAACCGATAACGGGTACTTCGCACGCCATTCCCTCGATAAGTACTCTACCGAAGAATTCAACCCATCCTGCTGTCGTCCGAGACGGTAAAACCAGTGCATCCATACAATTAATATAGGCGGCGACCTCTTCCGGAGGCACCGCGTCTACCCACATAATACATCCAGAAATTCCGAGGGTTTCGGCAATTTTTTCAAAATCCGGTTTATCCTCACCTTGTCCAACGATTAAAAGTTTATATGTGCGCGTTGCATCATGGTTTACAAGGTGCGCCACAGCCTCAAGCAGCGTATCTATACCCTTCATCTGAAGCAATCTACCGACATAACCGACGACAAAACAATCACTAAGCTGCAATGAATCTCGCAGTTTGCTGACATTCATTTTATAGAAATGTCTCACATCAACGCCATTTGGAAATGGGGTTTGTTGTCCGGTGTAACCCCGTTGGGTTAAAATCTTGCCAGCATTTACACTGAGCGGGAAAGCTCTATCCGTTTCTCGAAAGACGCGGCGTTCAATCCACACAGGCAAAAAGCCAAACCGCTGTTTGGTCGGTATACTGAGTGATGTACGAAAAATAAAGCGACTGTTCGGACAATATTTCCGTTTCAACCGAATTGTCTGTAGGGCATTGAGGCTCCATGCTTCTTCTTCCAAGTGGATAATATCCGGTTGAAAATCTCGAAAATGAGAAACTACACCATAGCGGTAGTAAAAACGGCTACCGTACCCCGAAAATCGGATTGGACACGGAAATTCTTCACACGGTGTGTCTGATTCCGGTTCAAAGACAATATCCTGGAAACTTTCATACCAACGCGCAGGTACCACAACTCGTAGTGCGACATCCGGACGCTCCGCTATGAGAGCGAACTTCCGTCGGTACGGCTTCATAATATAGGAATGAGAAAGGACTAAGACACGCACGAGTCATTAAGTCTCTATATACTTCCAAAGACTTTCGGTCCCTCTGATTCCTCAGTTTCAGATGCCTCTGTGTCCGATTCATTATCTTCTACCTTGAAAGTGATTTCATCCTCTACATCTCCTAAATCTTCGTCTGATGCAATAAGGACATCCATCAAACCCGCAAGTCGCTCGCGGATTTCTGATCGTTCTTCCGAAGTCGCTGACCGTTCTGAGTCAAGTTCTGCCGTAAGATCGCCATTAAGGTCTTCAAGTTCTTGAATTCGGGCATCGCGTTGCAGCACATCATTGTTGAGCCTTGCAATTTCAGCCTCAAGTTCCAATTTCTCTGCTCTCAGCTGCTGAACAGTTGAAATTGCAAGTTCAACGCGTTCTTCCAGCAGTGCTACGATACTTTGTTCAAATGCTTCAGACATATTGATTCCTCCAAGGTAGTGTTTATTAAGTCGCAGCGGATTTCTGATTCCCCACCGCAGCGGCGACATTCGTTTCAATCAACGACAGATGCTCAGCATCCGCCCAATCTGGACATTCATGGACATAGTGAAAAAGGTACTGCTGCGCGTAGCCCACACCATCCCCGAAGTAGACGTGCGCGAACTCGCGTATCTCATGATGCGTAGCGCACCGACGCAGATAAAGCGTCTCAAAAATTCGCTTTATCCAAACATCAATCGGCAACGCCGTAAGATGTTCAAGTGAAAATAGACAAATACAATCAGCGACTTTCTCACCGATACCTTTTCGGCGCATTAATTCACGCTTCGCCTCAGGATAGGACATTTCCTTCACCGACGAAAGCGAAAACTCACCATTCATAACTGCTTGCGCAATATCTCGAAGATAACCCGCCCGATAGCCGGTACCGCACGCGAGGAGCTCATCTTCTGTTGTTGTTGCAAGGGCTTTTGGACTCGGAAAACTGTAATCCACGTAACGTGCAAGCGTCAGCTGTTCACCAAAACGTTCGGAGAGTCTGCGGATAATTCCACGAATTCGGGGTACATTGTTGTTTTGAGATAAAATAAATGATACCACCGTTTCCCAGAGTTCTTGGTTAAGAATCCGCATCCCCCAAAGTACCTCAAGTGCCTGATGCATGTAGGCATCCTTGTCAACTTCGGCAAGGATCCTGGGGACATCGCGATCAAGGTCAAGATAATGTCGGAGAAATGGTATAAAGGTAGTCTTATCTTCGGTGGTAGAACTCTCAACATGCAAAGTAGTTCCCACTTGACAAATTTTGAGGATGCGTCCCGCCACTACCCCGTAATAGGCATCATCGATTTGATTCCATCGAAATGACTGTCCCGATTCTAAGGTATATTTCAAACTGAAATCTGTTGCATCCCGAATCTGCATCGTGTGTCTTGCTGTGCTTTGATAAGGGCTTGCGAGCAACGCCCTTGAAATTTGCTAATTAGTATATAGCAAATTTCAAAAATTAGCAAATTTTTATTTTCAATCCCCGAATCTATTTTGTTTTTTCCGATTTGATACCCAAATAACGCTGAATTCTACAAACTTATTTCACGCTCAATCTCTTGCTGCATATAGTGTGAGGATTGCGTATTCCAGCAAATTGTGCTACAACATGCCAAGAATTGATGGGTTGACGACAATTTGACTTTTTCGTTGTTTAGGTGTATAATATTAACGCCTCTTCACACCTGAAAATCTGTTAATAGAAATCAAACAGGAGATACCTTTAAAACATGATTATCTTTCTACGCGAAAAATTTATTGCACAACTTTTTATGTGGGTAATCGCTATTGTGTTCTTGGTAGGAACAGTGTTCCTCTATAGCAACACACGCGGCGGAGATGAGGGTCCTGAAGGAGAAGTTGTTCTTAGGATTAATAACACAGAAGTCAAACGCGGAGAGTTTGAAAGTGCTGTTGCTAATGCTTTGGAATCTCAAAGACGAAACCAGAGGTTCGGCGCACCTGACCGAGAGGGAACACAAAAATCGGTAATCGATCAGTGGATACAACAAACTATTCTTGGAAGTGTAAACATCGGCAATGCTGAAATAGAACGCTACATCCGAAGCGATGCCAGTCGCGTCGAACAGTACAACCTTTACCAACAATTCGGGGCAGCCGACCTGTATGCAGAGAATGTTCGCTTACAACTTAGCTCGACTGCGCTACGAGATAGCGTCCAATCGCTTGAGTTAGTGACCGATACTGAAGCAGAACAAGCATATCGACTCGAATCAGACAAGGCAAAAGTTAAGTTTATTGAATTTAAGCATAGCGATTACGCTGCAACAATCGAAGTTGACGAGACAGAGGCAGAAGTTTACTTTGAGAAAAACCGAGACAACTACAAAGCGGAAGAACAGATAAATGTAAAGTTTATCAAGGTAAATCCTGCTGATCTCGTTTCAGATGAAGAAGTTAAAATGTATTATGCGGAAAACCCCACAGAATTTACAACACCAGAAGTCGTGAAAGCACGCCATATCTTGAAGAAATTCCCTGACAACCCAACTGACTTACAAAAGAGGGAAACCGAATTTGCTGCAATACAACTCCTTGACACCGTCAAAGCAGAACTTATGGCTGGCGCGGATTTCGCTGAACTTGCGAAAACACACTCGGAAGGACCTTCCGGCGCACAAGGCGGTGCATTGAGAGGCAGCAATCCAAAACTGCCACCCGGTGACTACTTCGCACGTGGTGATATGGTGAAACCCTTTGAAGAGACGGCTTTCGATGTCTTGGAACCGGGAGAAGTTAGCGATTTAGTCGAAACGCAATTCGGGTATCATATCATCAAATTAGAAGAAAAGAAATCTCCAGAAATTCAACCTTTCGACCAAGTTCAATACGAGATCCAGCAAAAACTTGTTCAAGTCAGCGGCGTTGACGAGGCGAAAAAAGTTGCCTCTGATCTCTTGTACGAAATCGAAATTCAGGACTATGAAGCAGCACTCGCACTTGAAACCTACAAGGAACTTTCACTCGTGGCATTAGAAACCGGGTTTTTCAGTCGTGATGCAACAACTATCCCGCAGATTGGTGCTAAATGGGGATATCAAGGGTTGATGGAAGAGCTCTTTGATATGGAAGTGAATGTGATCAAGGTCGTTGAGGCGAAAAAATCGAATGCCGAACAGGTAGAAGCCTATTTTGTCGCCACCGTTCTTGAAAAAAAACCGGCGGCTGTTCCACCCTTTGCAGAAATCAAAACGGAAGTTATCAACGATCTGAAGACGGAAAAATCCAAGGAACGTGCCTTTTCAGATGCCCAAGACCTCTCCAATCAACGCGCAGATACCACATCGCTGGATGCACTACTCGAAAAGTACAACGCCCCTGAAGGTTTAGCAGATGATAGGCTCTCAGTTCAAGAAAGCAATCTGTTTCCCCTTAGTCCCAATAGTGACTATATCCCCGGCATGGGAAGTTCGGCTGAAGTTATGTTCGCAGCATTTGGAATGGGAGTTGATGATATTGGAGGTCCCTTCAAAGGCAACACTGCTGTCTACATCATTCAACTCGTTGAACGGGAAGAACCAGATGTTGAAACGTTCCAAACCGATCCAGCTGAAAAAGCCCGGCACCGTCAAGCACTCATCCAAGCAAAAAAACGGGAAACTTATTTGAATTGGTTCGCTGCACGTAAGAAGGGGAGCCAACTCTGGATTCACCCAGATTACCGTTAAATATCCAAATCGAGCGATACGATTCTACTTGGGCTGAACTCAGGTTATAAATAAGGGTAAGTAGCATCCGGTTGATAGTCCGGTAGCAAGGCGTTATGAGACTGTCCAGCTATGAGCGTAGTACCGTCGGTAAAGCCCTCCGGACGGTGACGGAGAAACGCAATTAATTTATTCCGCCAAGGTGTTAGCAAAGTTTCCGATCCGTTCTGACTTGCCAGATCGCGTGTTTCCTGCGGATCGTCCTGCAGATTAAAGAGGTGTTCTCGGCCGGTTTGGGAATACCAGATGTACTTGTAGTGTCCGTCGGTCACATAGTGATTACCATGGCTGTAATCGTAACACCCAGAATGCTCGCCATGGAGACAGTCCCGCACACGATCAGTATCCCCCCGCATGATAGGCAGTAGACTGCTACCGGTGCAGGTACTCGGGATCTCAATGCCTGCCGAGTCCAAGATAGTAGGCATAATATCTTGTAGACCAACTGGACTTTGACAGATGGATTCTTGAGGATAACCCCATTCCATTGGCGCTCGCATTAGAAAAGGGACGCGGGATGAGGCTTCGTACGGAAAAGTCTTTCGGTACAGGTTATGATCCCCCAGCATCTCACCGTGGTCGGAAGTGAAAATCACCAGACAGTCTTTCAACCCGCCTGTGAATTGCATCAGACGCCCAATCTGGTCATCGATGAAATTGATCATCCCATAATAGGCAGCACGAGCACAGTGCATATCGTGATTGTCAAGGCAGATTTCCCAAGCATTTGGATCTAACCCCTTCTGGGCTTCGTTGAGTTCAGGTGCCCAGTCCCCTACCACGGGCGCAGGAAGATCCCGTTGGATGTAGCGCTGGTAATAGTGAGCCGGTGGCGTCAACGGCGGATGTGGATCTATAAAAGAGATATTGAGAAAAAAGGGTACCGTCGGGTCCCGCTTTTGCAAAAAATTAAGGGCGCGATCAATACACCAGAAGGTGTGCATCTGTTCTTCCGGTAGATGATGTGGACGGCCAACCCAGCCATTGGCGGAAACACCATGAGCCATACCCGGATCAACGTCGTTTCGGCGGTGGTATTGTCGCAACCAATCAACATAGTCGTTATGAACGCCCCGAGTGGCATCAGCTAACTGGAGGTGGTCGAAGCCGTATCGTTTACGCGGCGGCTCCAGATGCAGTTTGCCAATCATCTCAGTTTGATAACCAGCTGCAGACAATTCACCCGCAAGCGTATGCGGTGGGTCCCACTGTGCTGCCTTAAATCCAACACCACCGTTTGCCGCTGGCGCGGTACCCGTCATCAGGCTGCGCCGTGCCGGAATACAACTCGGACATTCAGCATATCCACGACGGAAATGTGTCCCGGTACGACCGATCCAGTCCAGGTTCGGTGTCTGTAGACAATCGGGACCGCTCGGATCCAAGCCCAGACAGTCGCCACGTTGTTGATCGGTGGTGATTAAAAGGATGTTAGGACGAGAATCAGGCATCTCAAACTCCGGATGAGTCTCAACCCAGCAATTTAGCACTTGATTGGGTTGAAGTTTCAATGGCAATTAATTAAGGAGTTCGTAGAAAAAGTTACGGCGTTTCGGAACATATCCGAGTTCGGCGATGGTACGTTCTATCTCCTCGATCGGCATACAATAGACCGTTCCAGCCTTGCTGACAACGTTCTCCTCTATCATCGTACCGCCCATATCGTTGGCACCGAATTTAAGCGATAATTGCCCAATCTTCGGTCCTTGGGTTACCCATGAGGATTGGAAGTTGTCGAAGTTGTCCAAGAATAATCGCGAGATGGCAAGTGTTTTGAGATACTCAAAACTTCCTGCGGGTGGTATATGATCCATACGGGTGTTATCGGGCTGTAGAGACCAACAGATAAAGGCTGTGAATCCACCTGTTTCATCTTGCAAGTCACGTAGTCTAACGAGATGCTCAACACGCTCGGCGTAACTTTCTACGTGACCATACATCATCGTCGCGCTCGACTTGAGTCCGACTAAATGTCCTTGACGCATGACCTCCAGCCACTCGTCAGCGGTGCATTTTTTAGGGCTAATTTCATTGCGGGCATGATCCGTGAGAATCTCTGCACCACCGCCAGGAATCGAATCAAGTCCGGCATCCCGTAATCGGATAAGCATCTCCTGCAACGGCATACGGTTTATTTTCGCAAACCAGTCCAGCTCAGGTGGGGAAAACCCATGGATATGGATACGGTAATTGGCTTTAATCCAGCGGAGGAGGTCTTCATACCAGTCAAGTTTGAGTTTCGGATGCAGTCCGCCTTGCATGAGAATCAGTTCGCCGCCGAGATCCAAGGTTTCCTGTATCTTTTTTCCCAGTTCCTCCCGCTCCATAACATAAGCGTCGGGGTCTCGACGATGACGATAGAAAGCACAAAAATCACAGTCAACATAACACCAATTGGTATAATTGATGTTTCGGTCAACAATGTAAGTGACATAGCCTTCTGGATGCTTACGTTGCCGAACAATATCCGCAGCGTGCCCGAGAGCAAGTAGATCGTGGCTCTTAAAAAGTGTGAAGCAGTCGTCGAAGTCTAACCGTTCGCCTGCAAGCGATTTCTCAAGGATCGGTTGGATGTATGTATCCATTCACAAGTTCCCTTAGTATAATTCGTAAAAGTATACTGATGCCGAAGTTAATATTTCAATTTTACCATTTTAAACCTTGTTTGTCAACTTTTCTACTATTTTAATTTGACTTTCCTTGAAAATTCAGTATAATTATAATACGTTTAGTCTGAATCTGTATCTAATCGGGAGAAATAAAATGAGCGAAGTGGTTTACAATGAGGATTTAGTGAAACGAGTCGCAAACAAATACCTTGCTGTGAATGTTGCCGCAAAACGCGCAAGAGATATAAATGCCAACGGTTTACCTATCGCACCTTCAAATGCAGCGGAGAAAAAAAAGAAACCTGTCGCTATTGCAACACAAGAATTGGTGGATGGTAAACTTCACTTTGAAAAAAGCGAAGTCAAAGCACCTGTCCAGAATACACCGTCGATTTTTACCGACTCACAGGATTCAGACGACGGGAGTGATATATTCGATGAAGAGCTCCTCGCACGCGAACAAGATACTAACACTGAAGAACGTGAAGAAGGGCTTTAGATTTCGTCAATGGCGAAAACCGTTTTTACCAGAATAACCTCTCGCCAAAAAATCGAAAATCACTTGACAATTCCCAAAAAAGTGGATATAATTAAAAGTGCTGCTGACGTGGCTCAATGGTAGAGCAAGTGATTTGTAATCACTAGGTTGGAGGTTCGATTCCTCTCGTCAGCTTTCTAATAACGGGGGTATGCTTGAGCGGTCAAAAAGGGCAGACTGTAAATCTGTTGGCTATGCCTACGGTGGTTCGAATCCATCTGCCCCCATCTGTTTTATTGTCAAGCCGCATCCAGCGGGATTTGGTCGAGAGCCTAATCTAAAGGCAGATTGCAAAGTTGTATCATTGCGGAAAATACATTCGCTATAGATTCCAGATTGCCATGCCTGAGTTGTATACCAGTTCCCTTTCGTACCATGCGGGAGTAGCTCAGCTGGTAGAGCATTGGCCTTCCAAGCCATGTGTCGCGGGTTCGATTCCCGTCTCCCGCTTGTCCGTATTTTTGTTTTGCCGATGTAGCTCAGTCGGTAGAGCGCGTCCTTGGTAAGGACGAGGTCACCGGTTCAATCCCGGTCATCGGCTCCA
>CAZGAW010000071.1:0-26522 GCA_964523645.1 uncultured bacterium
AAAACTTGGATTAAATTTGCGAAATTGTGGCCCGAATAAACGGTGGCACTTCACACATTCGGATAGGAGATTTGTAAAAATGAAAAAAAATTGGGTAATACTACTCATTTTAGCAGTACTGGGGTTAATGTTAATACCGCTTCATAGTTTCGCAGTAATTGACAGTGAGACTGCTGTTGGTGTCTGGCTTTTTGACGATGGCGATGTCAGTGATTCCAGCGGCAATGGAAATGATGGTGAACTTATAAATGGGGCAGAGGTTACCGACGGTGGCAAATGGGGAAAAGCCCTGAGCCTCGATGGGGACGATGACTATGTTAATGTGGCAAATTCAGATAGCTTAGACAGTACAGCCGAAGCTTACACGGGGGTCGCATGGGTGAAACTTCAAAGAAAAGGCGATCCACACGGTGGGTGTTGCGCAGATGACCACATGGTCATTGCTTTTACAACACAATGGAATAATATCTTGAACGTCTTCGGTCCCGGTAGAAATGCAAACCAAGGGAAAGTTGAAGTGGGTAGCCGTGAGTTGAATCCGCGCTGGCTCTTTGGACCTACTGCCGTCAATGACGATCAATGGCATCACCTCGCCTTCACCTATGACGGTGCGAAAAAAATCCTCTACATCGACGGTGAGGTTGACATTGATCAGGATACAACGGGTGTTTTCGGTGTTACAGGTGTTGATGTTCATTTAGGTGGCACACCAACTGAAAGAATCGCACTCGGATTAATGGACGAGATCGGTGTTTTTAATGTACCTCTTGAACAAGCCGATATCCAAAACATAATGAACGATGGACTCGGCTCTGTGCTCGGCTTAACGCCTGTCACTCCGCAAGGGCGACTCACGACGACGTGGGCAGACATTAAGGCACAATAATTACGAAAGTATAGCGGAGTGGGCGAAGTTAGGACTTCGTCCCTACGCGCCGAAAAATACTGGACGCACTGCAGCAAGGTAAATTATGAAGTGGTTTTTAAATAAGGATTTCGCGATCCCGTTTGGGTTTGGTCTTATGCTTGGGCGTTTTATTGATGGTGTTTGGCTTGTGCTTGCTCTCGGTGTTTTTTTGGTGGCTATTTTATTTTTAGTGGAGTGGCTACTAAAGCAAAAAAATATGTCTTTTCATTTTCCGAGTAAAGACTTTTTAATTCTGTCTGTACTTGTATTTTACCTAGGGCGTTTTATTGATAGTGTGTGGCTGCTGCCCGCTATCATGGTTCTTGCCGTGTGTGTTTTATCTTTAACGAAGTGGTTGTTAAAACGGAAGGCAGAATCTAAACTTAAGGAAGTTTGACGCTACTCTTTGCAGCTATACCCTTGAATAGTATGAAACTATTCAAATATACCCTCACGCTTCTCATATTTCTCCAGACACTGCTTGTGGTTGCCAAGCCGCGGTATCATCCCGAAGCAGCACGATTGTATGATATCGGGTTGCGCGCACTCACGCGTGGAGAACAGGAAAAGGCACAAACCGCTTTAGAGAAAGCAGTTACATTAGATGCGTCCTTAGCGGATGCACACTGCGTTTTGGGGTTAATTTATAAAGGTGCCGAAGAGATTCATGCCGCAGCTGAAGCGTTTCAACAGGCGACAATCGCAGATAAAAACTATATTGAGGCGTATTATGAGCTTGGTGATGTGTTACTAATCCACTTAGGGGATACTGTGCAGGCTACACACGTCCTACAGAAAGCGGTAGCAATGGATGCTAATCATGCACGTGCGCGGACCCTCTTAGGCATTGCCTATCTGCGTGAGGATCTAACCGATGCTGCCATTAGTGAACTCCAACACGCTATTAAACTTGATCCGACTTCGTTGAAGGTACGCTACACGCTCGGTACTGCCTTTCTTCAGCAAGAGGCGTGGCAATCCGCTATTGATACCCTCAAAAAACTGGTTGAAATCGACCCTTTTCACGCGAAAGCATACTTTAGTTTAGGTACCGCGTATCGTCGTATTGGGGAAATAGAAGTAGCACGGAAGAATTTACAACGTTTTGAGGGGCTCTCTATTGAGGAAGAACAGTTGATCCATCTCAAACGATTTGTGCGGCTAAATTCCACTGATCCGGAAGCGTGGTACCGACTTGGTAGAATTCAACTGAAGCGGCAGCTCTGGAGTGAGGCAACGCAATCTTTAGAACGTTCCGTTACACTTGCCCCACAAGAGACGCGCGGCTATGAAGCACTCGGTTATGTTCACTTTCAGCAGCAGAACTATAAGCAGGCGGTGTCAATGTACCGAAAAGTAATCCAGCAGAAACCGAACGTTGCAACGTATCACAACAGCCTCGCCGGCGCTTATTTGATGTTAGAACAGTACCCCGAAGCAATAGAACAATATCAAGTAGCTATCCATTTAAAACCTTCCGAACCGCGCTTCTATCTGAACCTCTCCAAAGTTTACAAACTCACCGGTGCCTACAAAGAAGCTGAGAAGACCTATCAAGAATATGAACGTCTCACATCAAAATCCACAGAATAGCAGTCCAGGGAATGGTAGTCAGTTATCAGGTGTCGGTTATCAGTTAAAGAGAGTGTTTTTGCTTGGGTGTTTCCTCTTGTTAAACAAAAACCTCTTACCGAAAACCCAAAACCGAAGACTGATAACTATCTTACTTTACGCCCTGCTGTCGTTTTTGCCTTGTGCGTGGACTGAACCTGAAATGTGTCTAATTCCTGCGGGTTCTTTTACGATGGGCAGTGATGACGATCTACCCAATGAGGCACCAGCGCACAAAATCTATCTGGATGCTTATTATATCGGTAAAACAGAGGTAACCAATGCCGAATACCATCAATTTTGGCTTGAAAACGGTGGATCTGATAGTGAGCATACCCCGGTCAGTTACGGTGGTGAGTTCGGGAACTGGCCCGACCTTGCAAAAACGAAACCAAACCATCCTGTTATAGGTGTATCATGGCATTCTGCGGTCGCTTATGCGACGTGGCGAGGCATGCGGCTGCCGACCGAAGCTGAATGGGAAAAAGCGGCACGTGGAACGAACGCCAGACGATGGCCCTGGGGTAATACCTTTACCCAACGCATCAACGGAACAACTGTCCACGCGAACACATGGAAACAACCCGATACGCATTTGCAACCTGTTGGCACCTATCCTACAGGCGTAAGTCCTTACGGCACGTACGACATGGCAGGCAACGTCTGGGAGTGGATGGCTGACTGGTATTCCGAAACGTTCTATCATCGCAGCCCCGATCGAAACCCGAAAGGACCGGCTATAGGAAGCCGACGCGTTGTGAAAGGAGGTTCGTGGTTGAACGGAGAAATGTTAGCGAGATGCTCTACACGGATTGGACAATACCCAACAATCGGGACGAGTTTTATCGGATTCCGACTTGCGAAAGACGCAGAACCTGTGTATGAAAAGTAAAAATGTATGCCTCCTTATAATATGCCTTATATGTGCTGCATCCGCACCGTCATCTGCAGCCATCCAATTCGTTGATGTGACTGCGGAGGCAGGCATCAATTTTAGACATATCAATGGTGCTGAAGGCGCATATCATCTGCCCGAAACCCTTGGTGCAGGCGGTGCTTTCTTCGACGCTGACAATGATGGGAATTTAGACCTTTACCTTGTTAATAGCGGCTATTGGAAGGAGTCGTCGTCATCAGATGAAACACTCAGCGCACTTTACCGGAATAACGGCGATGGAACCTTTACTGACATTACAATGACCGCAGGTGTGGGTAACCGGGGTAATTACGGACAGGGCGCAGCTTGCGCGGATTACGACAACGATGGCGATGTAGATCTTTACGTGACAAATTTTGGTGTCAATGTCCTCTATCGCAACAACAATGATGGAACCTTTACGGATGTCACAGTACACGCAGGGGCCAGCGACCCAGGTTGGAGTAGCAGTGCTTGCTTTCTGGACTACAACTTAGATGGACACCTTGACCTATTTGTTGTTAACTATCTTGTCTATTCGCTGGATGTTCCCTACCGTCCCTGCGGGGAAGACGGGGTTCAAACCTATTGCCATCCGTCCCTATTTGAGGGCGCACCCGACACACTTTATCGTAATAACGGAGACGGGACGTTCACAGATGTTAGTGAAGAAGCAGGCGTTGACGGTATCGGTGGTTTGTTTCACGGAAAGGGATTGGGTGTCGTCTCAGCAGACTTCAACAACGACGGTGCGCCAGACCTTTATGTCGCAAACGATGATACCCGGAACGACTTTTTCTATAACAATGGCGATGGAACGTTCAGTGAAATATCGCTCCTCGCTGGATGTGCTTATAGTTTCAACGGCGTTGCGCAAGCCGGTATGGGGGTTGCTACTGACGATTACAACGGCGATGGATGGTTCGATATTTTTGTCACGAACCTCTCTTATGAAACCAATGCACTTTATCGTAACAACGGTGATGGAACGTTCACAGATGTTATTTATGAGGCGCATCTCGGCAAAGAGAGTTACTTGTTCGTCGGATTCGGCACAGGCTTCTTTGATGCTGATAACGATGGTTGGCGAGATATATTCATCGCCAATGGGCATATCATCGACAATATTGAAGATACACACGATATTCTGACCTATCGTCAGCAGGATCAAATTTTCCGTAATCAAGGAGACGGCACATTTCAAGAGGTATCGGCGAGTGCGGGCGACTATTTTCAAAGTGCTGCGGTGAGTCGCGGCGCACTCTTTGGTGATTATGATAATGATGGGGATGTTGATATGCTCGTCACACAGTCTAACGGTCCTCCAACCTTATTGCGAAACGATACTCGAACACAACACAATTGGGTTCGGATTAAAACCGTCGGGGTCATTAGTAGTCGAAACGGAATTGGGACGCGCGTTACCCTAACAGCGAATGGATACACACAAATACAGGAGACCAATCAGGCTGCAAGTTACATGTCCAGCCACGACGCTCGACTCCATTTTGGATTGGGAACGCATACTACTGTTGACAGGATTGAGGTACGGTGGCAGAGCGGTGTTGTGCAAGTCTTTGAAAACCTCCCTATAAATCAGGAACACGTTATTTCTGAATTTTCAGATACACCTGAGGGTAAACTCTTCAAAGCTGCGTGGACAGGTAATACGACGGTTATTCACAACACATTCACGGATGTGAACATAAGAGATGCACTCGGCAGGACTCCGTTGCACATTGCTGCAGAAAAGGGTTACGGTGATGCAGCAATGTTTTTCATTGAAAGCGGGGCGGATGTGAACCTAACAGATGCTAATGGCAATACACCGCTCATCTTTATTATCCATAAGACTGGAAATCTAAAGATTACCAAACAATTGCTTGAAAGCGGGGCGACAGTTAATGCCCAAAATCGGACGGGTGAAACGGCTCTCATGTATGCGGCGTGGCGCGGACATGTGGATATTGTCGAACTTCTGCTTGAGAACCGCGCCGATGTTACACTGAGGAACATACGGGGCGACACTGCACTGACGTTAGCGAAATCGAAAGGACATCTCGACATTGTACAGATGCTCCAAGCAGCCATAGAATAAGCACACCTATGAAAGCAGAAAACTGAGGAGACGACAGGAGAACCAATGCCTTTAGCTTTGACACGCGGTGTCACCTTAAAATCGGTTACATTAGCACTCCTCCTTATCCCGATCAACTGTTACTGGATCATGTACACGGAAATGGTCTGGTGGGGGCTTTTTCCGACAACGATGTCTCTGTTCTTCAACGCTGTTTTCTTTGTATTTACGATCACTCTCCTCAACCTACTTGTACGACGGATAAAGCGAGAGTGGGCATTGACACACGGTGAACTGCTTGTCATCTATGTGATGCTTTGTATGGCGAGTGCGATTGCGTCCCACGACCATGCCCAAGTGCTCATCCCTATGATCGGACACGTCTTCTGGTTCGATACACCTGAAAACGAATGGCGTGAACTTCTCCACCGATATATGCCGACATGGGGAACAGTCGAAGATAAAACGATTTTAGAGGGGTTTTATGAAGGACAAACAACGTTTTATCGCATAGAGGTGCTGCAAGCATGGCTCGGTCCGGCTTTATGGTGGACGAGTTTTATTGTCGTGCTTGTGTTTGTGATGCTCTGCATCAACGTTGTGCTGCGGAAGCAGTGGACTGAACGAGAGAAACTCGCCTATCCGATCATCCAACTCCCGTTAGAAATGACGCGCGACAGCGGTGCGAACTTCTTCCGAGGCAAACCTTTTTGGACGGCGTTTATCCTTGTCTCGGTGCTGAACCTAATTAACGGGTTCAGTTACCTCTTCCCGACGATTCCGATTATTGGCGTTCGGTTTCGGAATATCAGTCAATTTTTCACAGAAAAGCCGTGGAACGCCATCGGTTGGACGCCCTTTTCTATCTATCCATTCGTCATTGGACTCGGATTCTTTATGCCTTTGGACTTATCGTTCTCTTGCTGGTTCTTCTATCTGTTTCGCAAGATGCAACGTGTGGCTGGTGCCATCATCGGCATTCGGGGATTACCCGGTTTCCCTTACGACCGCCAGCAATCCCTCGGTGCGTATCTTGGGCTTGCGATTTTTGCTATATGGGCAAGCCGTAAATACCTCACAGAAGTCTTTAGACAGGTCGTCACAGGACGCTCCAGCCTTGATGAATCCGTCGAGCCGATGCGGTACCGAACTGCCGTTATAGGTATTGTGTTAGGGTGTATCTATCTCATCACCTTTTCAGTAAAGATAGGCATTAGTATCTCACTCGGTATAGCCTTCTTTGCGATGTATTTCGCGTTGTCAACAGGTATTACCCGCATGCGGGTAGAATCGGGTGCCCCTGCGCACGATCTCCATTATATGGGGCCGGATTACGCCTTACCGACGATTCTTGGCTCACGAGGCATGGGAGGTTCCAACCTTACGGCATTCTCCTTTCTGTTTTTCTTCAACCGTGCACACCGCAGCCATCCTATGCCACACCAATTAGAAGGGTTCCAACTTGCATCACGGGCGCGGTTTAATCCGAAACCCCTGGTATGGGTAATGCTCTTAGCCGTACTTGTGGGTTCAATCGGCTCTTTCTGGGCGTATCTCCACGATGTGTATCGCTTTGGATCGGCTGGAAGTTTTGCACATCATCCATTTAATCGACTCCAGCAACAACTGAATTTTCCGATGGGACCGAATATTCCTGAAGTGACAGCTATGGGTATCGGTATGGGATTCACGTTTCTATTGATGTTCTTAAGAATGCGTTTCTTTTGGTGGCCCTTCCACGCTGTTGGCTACGCTGTCTCCGGGGCAGCGGATTGGTGTATGAACTGGCTCTGGATCTCACTTGTGATTAGCACGATCGCAAAATGGCTAATTATCAAACAAGGTGGTTTACAATTGCATCGAAAGGCGGCACCCTTCTTCCTCGGTTTGATTCTCGGTGAGTTCGTTGCTGGAAGTTTATGGAGTTTTTACGGCATGGCGACGGAAACGCGTATATTTCCCTTTAAAGATTGGTAACCTATCTCCTGCTGCTTGTCTCATCGGTTTTGACTTGACAAACCATACGTATTTTGCTAAAATTATATGAAAAGAGCATGGCAGTTGCGGTGCGCGAAACATCAACCTCGAACACACCGCGAATACCAGCGAAACCCCATACTTTAACCGATTAGGCTCCCACAGCCCCACAAGGAAGAAAATTATGGATACTCTAAAAGACTTTGAATTCAAGCAAAGAAAGTATATGCCTGTCTTTCCAAAAGCGAGTGGGAAACCGACTATTTCCATTGAAGGATACCCTTGTGAGGACGATGAACCTATGGCTGCCACAGGATTCCATGCGGAACAGATTTCTAACTTTTTTGACCAACTCTCCCGATATTTTGCAATCAATCCGCACATCTATGTTGGCATTGACAATTTCATCTACTACCGTGAAGGTGACCTGACAAAATTCGTCGCGCCAGATGTTTATGTCGTTTTAGGGGTTGATAAATTTCCCCAACGCCGCAGTTTTTACACCTGGTCCGAAGGCGCCGTTCCCGCTGCGGTTTTTGAATTCCTTTCGGATTCAACTGCGAATCAAGACCGGAATGAAAAAGCCCAACTGTATTTGATGGATATGGGCGTTCCAGAATACTTCATCCATCAGCCTGAAATGGAGAAACCTCCAGAGTTTCGAGGGTGGCGGCGGAGTCCATCGGGTGACATCAGCGAAATCCTACCGGACGCGCAAGGGGGTTTGTTCAGCGAGACCTTAAATCTCTTATTTCGCTGGGAAGATATCCTGCCTAACGAGGTGCGACTCTTACGCCCCTATCTGCCGGATGGCACCCCGATCACGACTTCTATGGAGGAGGAACATCTGAGAATAGAAGAACAGCGTCTGAGAATAGAAGAACAGCATCTAAGAATGGAAGCGGAAGCGCGTGCTGAAGCAGAAACGGAACGACGGCAGACTTTAGAGGGTGAGTTAGAACGCCTGCGCGTGCAGCTCGCCGACCGTCAAGACAGAAGTTCGTGACATCTTCGAGCCACAGCAATAGGTATACGTCGGGAGACGTGAAATCTCTGACACTACAGAAACAAGGACAAGCACACCCCCGCACAATTCGCACGACATCTCAAGTGCGTTGATTTCGCCAAGATGATCGAGGCACATCCGACTGCGAAACACATTTTGCGTTCTATAGCATTTTAGCCTCACTTGTGAACAGATTTATGTTTTGATAATGAAACCCATTATCAAAATAGTTTTTCCAAAGTAATGATATTTCGCCTTAGATATAGGTATCTACAGGGTTTATGGACGCTATAGCCTGGCAATTTAACACTAAACTTTGGAACAGAGGGCGACGTTCTCAAGGATTAACACCCTTGACAATTTTGGCAGCATTGACACCAGATAAGACAGTAGTGTTTCCTGGATACCCAAATATGTTCCTGGAAATATATTAACGAAAAGATAAATTAAGGTTTGGAAATCAGCGCGCAGCATTTGGAGCGCAATTCCAAAATTTATCTGTTAAAATCGAATACTTACTTTAACGCATTTTAACAATAGACATAGCACCCCGCTGGGGTGTCGGGTTCGGTTACCCATAGAAACTCAACCTCCTGCGTTTGTAAGTAGATAGACAGTGCTTAGAAGTCGGGATTCGGAGATCCCTCCTACAGAAGAACTGAATGTCCCTGAATTACACAGCGAAACGACTTGATCCACTTTCCAGTTTTGTGATAAACTGAAATCACTGATTTCAATACCGCAGGAGGGTGAAAATGTTAGCCGTTAAAGAACTTGGTCATGTTGGTCTCTACTGCACCGATGTACAAAAGTCTCAAGACTTTTATACCCGCATTCTCGGTCTCACCGTTACGGACGCGCATCCGGAAGGACACATAATTTTTTTGAGTGCGCAGCCAGAATCGGAACACCATGAACTGGCGTTGTGTCCGGGCAGAGATGCTCCACCAGGGGCAAAGGTCGTTCAACAGGTCTCATTTATTGTTGAGGATCTCACGGATTTAAAACGGTTCTACGCGCTACTGAAGTCGGAAGGTGTAAAGATACGAAGTGTCGTAACTCACGGTATTGCTCTGGCGATTTACTTCTACGATCCAGATGACAATATTGTTGAGATTTACGCCAAGACCCCGTACAAGGTACCGCAACCGTATTCAGAGGACGTAGACCTGACCTTGGACGAGGAAGCGTTGATGAAGATTGCTGAAACTGGGCGGACGGATGCTGGAGGTTGATAGCTAAGTAGGGCGATTCATCGCCCTACTACAACTTATGATAATTCTGACAGACTGCCAGTACTATCGCCTAATTGCGCCAAATTGACATCCATGCGGGTGAGCATTGACAGCCAGAGATTGTTGAGAGGGGTCTCTTTTGGATAGCGAATATGACGACCGCTTTTGATAGTACCGCAGCCATTACCGGCGAGCAGAATTGGAAGATCATGGTGGCTGTGTCGGTTGCCATCTGCGTTTCCACTACCGTAGAGAATCATTGAATGGTCCAGGAGCGAACCATCCCCTTCAGGGATAGCGTTGAGTTTTTCCAAGAAGTACGCCAACTGCTCGGAATGGAAGATATCAATCCGTTTGATTTTTTCTATCTTCTCTTCATCCCCACCGTGATGTGACAAGTAGTGGTGCCCATCTGAAACATCGACAAATGGATAAGGTCTGTTGCTTCCTTCATTTGCGAGAACGAAGGTTGTAACGCGGGTTATATCCGCCTGAAATGCGAGTACAATGAGGTCCATCATGAGACGCAGATGCTCTTGATAATCTTCTGGAATTTCCTCTGGTACGGTATAGTCTGGCGTTTGGACGGGTGGGTGCTTTTCAGCTGAATCAATTCTGAGTTCAATATCCCGAATGGCAGAGAAATACTCGTCGAGCTTACGGACATCGTTTCCACTCACCTGACGAATCAGGTCTTTTGAATCCTGTGTCACAAAATCCAGAATACTTTTTCGCTGTTGATCGCGCTGCGCGCGTTGGGCATCTGGTAGGGAGGAGAACAAACGTTCAAAGGCAAGTTTCGGATTAACCTCGTTAGGAAGCGGCTGTGTAGCAGACCGCCAAGAAAGAGACGACGAATAGACACAACTGTAACCGGAGTCACAATTTCCAGCTCTTCGACCCGGATCAATTCCGAGTTCCAAAGAAGGTAGGCGCGTTTGGGTGCCGATACGTAACGCCGCGGCTTGATCGACTGAAATTCCAGCCTGAATATCAGCACCGCCAGTTTTACGGGGTTGTGTGCCTGTAAGGAACGCCGCCATTGCTCGGGCGTGATCGCCGCCACCATCGCCGTTGGCACGGGCTTTATCAGCCGTTAAACCGCTTAGCACGAGCATCTTGTCCTTCACATTTTCTAACGGCTTCAGGATATCTGGGAGCGCATAGTCAGTCCCTATCTGCTTCGGTGTCCAATCCTCCATAATTTTTCCGTTAGGTACGTAAAGGAATGCCATCCGATTCGGAGCTGCCTGCTGTGCCAAACCATTCGCGGGTGCATTTGCCCACGATGTAATAGGTCCCATTACTTCCAGCCACGGTAGCGCAATACTAACGCCTAAACCGCGTAAAAATGTTCGACGTGAAAGTTGTTTTGAAGTATTCATAACGATTCCTTCGTCAACTCCCCCAGTTAAAGCAGTGCGAAAAGCCACTGCTATCACTGTGTGATTTTTCCTTTATAACTTCTATAACACAATTGTACCTTATTTTTTATAATTTGTCAAGTGTTTATAGAATTCATCCTGAAAACCTTTGAATTCATCTCTCTGGTAAAAGGATTTAGATAATTAACCGCTCGGTGTACAGAAACCCTAAAATCCGGGAAATCTGCGTAATCCGTACCATCCGCGATTCAGACAGTTTCCAAGGACTACTGGTCACTGATGGCTAAAAATAGGGTGCCCCTTGGGCATTGACATAAACTGAATAAAGAGATTGGCTGCCTGTCATAAAGAGTCTGTTTCGTTTCACACCGCCGAAGCAAATATTTGAACAGATCTCTGGGAGGTGAATCTTACCGATAAGCGTTCCGTCTTGCGCGAAAATATGCACACCGTCATAGCCTTCACCAACCCAGCCTGTACCTGCCCACAGGTTTCCGTCAGTATCGCATCGAAGTCCATCAGCCGCTCCAGGTGCCATGTCAGCAAAAACTTGTTTGTTAGCCAACCGTTCACCGTTTGCGACATCATGGACAACGATATTTTTCGGTGGCCCGGTATCAGCAACGTAAAGTTTAGTGTAATCGGGCGAAAAGCAGATGCCGTTCGGTCTTTCGATTTCCTCCGTCACCACGACGGCTTCGCCGGTATTTGGATTCAGACGATAAACGGAAGTCGGTAACTCGAATTCTGCTTTGTGTCCTTCATAATGCGAAAGGATACCGTACCCTGGATCAGTAAACCAGATATGTCCATCAGGATGAACGACTGCATCGTTCGGCGCGTTGAAGCGTTTACCGTCAAAGTTGTCTATGAGAACGGTAATTGTCCCGTCATATTCAGTTCGTGTGACACGTCGTGTACCGTGCTCACAACTGATGAGTCTACCTTGTCGATCGCGCGTATGTCCATTGGTATAGTTAGCAGGTTTTCGATAGACACTGACCATACCAGTAGCTTCCTGCCACTTCAGCATCCGGTTGTTTGGAATATCGCTCCAGAGGAGGTAGCCGCCGTCGCCGAACCAGACGGGTCCCTCTGCCCAGCGCGAGCCCGTCCACAACCGTTCCACAACAGCGTTTCCAATCTTGTACTTCGCGAAACGCGGGTCAACAACTTCAACCGCTGGATCAGGGTATCGAGTCATCGGTCCCTCTTTTGAGGGAATATCTGCCCAAGCAGTCAAAGGATGGATCGCTTCCAGCCAAGGTAGCGCCGCACCGATCCCCAAACCGCGTAAAAATGTACGACGTGAAAAATGTTTTGATGTGTTCATAAGCTTCTCCGATGTTTACATAAGATTAGAAGTGCCCCAACGTTCGACATACGTAAGCATAATCCGATGAATAAATTCATATTTCTCAGGGCAACAGGAACGGAGTCTCTCAGGATGTAGAAAATAATTTGCGATACTTTCCGCCATATCCTCATTTGGATTTCTTTCAGAAGCGTAGGCTGATACAAATGCTGATTGATCTTGAGTTGTTGACCAACCCCACTCGCTTGTTGCATCTGGATACCATCCCCCGAGTTTAGCCCAATCCGCTCTGATTTCTCTATTAAAAACATATGCCCATAAAAAATGTGCCTTTTCGTGGGCAGTTACGTGCCGAGCCCTATTCGTATTACTGCGGATAAGAATCGACTCCGCAAACTCTATGTAACCACGACTTGTCAGTGCGTGACTTACGCCTCTGTTTTCACCGTCTTCGTTATCGATTCTGCGAACTATATACTTCAATCGAGGTATTTTATGTAATGCCTGAGGGAATTCTTCAAATACGGATATAATGAGCATCAGATCGTCATTTTCAAAATCCGAAAAGCGTTTGCTTGTTCTATTTTTCGTTTCTGGAGGTAATGAGGCGGAAGAGGGTACAAATATACCATACCTTTCTTGCAATATTAATTCTATTATGGATCTGTTCGTTCCATTCTCTGTTATGTATTGAACGACAGCACAATATAGGTGCTTGCCCGGCGACACCGCCTCTTGAGTTCCTGCAACTGGAAAGATATTTCTACTAACAGTAACGAGTTTTAGCTTATCTTTGGATTCAATTTTAATTCCATTTTCTATCTCATCATCACTTACAGACCATCTGGAAAACTGCAAATGCAGATTTGGGTATATGGATTCAAAGGCATTTAAAAGCATAGCAGCGTCTTTTTGCGTCCATGTGGCATCTAAGTAAACGGAATATTTTTCTTCCAACTGGGACATGGGATTGTCATTTGGTATTTCATAATAATAATGAGATGAATAACAACTTGATTGGAGAATTATGATTAACAAAGGGAGAACGGGAAAGCTAAAAGGCACGTTAAAAGACGCACAGCCTGAAACGAAGTCAAAGGGTTTTGATTGGAATTTTTGCTTGAGGTGTTTTTGCTTGGACATTTTCTGCGTATTGCTTGGGTGTTTCTTTAATTTCTTCAGATATACGGAATAGGCGCGCGATTTAACCAACTTGTCTGACCGAACCGCAAGGAAAATTAGAAAAATTCGTATTAGAGATTGCCCTGTGTGCCGCGTCGCAACCGGAACGGATCGCTCTTGATGATCTCTGTAATGAGCACAGAACTTCTATAACCCTCAGACTCAAGTTGTGCAACGATCTTGTCAATGGTTGGTCGGTCATAATACTCCATACCTCTCCCTAAAGCATAGGTTAACATTTTCTCTGTCAAACAACGTAGGAATTGCTGTTTTCTATCAATGATAACCTGTCTCAGGTCAATGATGCCGTGTTGTAGCACTGTTCCATCGGGCAATTCCGCCGTTGTGTCAATATCCAACTCGCCATCTTTCCACCGAAACGCTCCGATTGCATTATAGTTTTCGAGCGCGAACCCGATGGGATCCATTTTCGCGTGGCAGTTAGCACACGCCGGATCTGCCCGGTGTTGTTCGAGACGTTCGCGTAGGGTCTTACCGTGAGCAACCTCACCCGCTTCTGCTAATTCTGGGACATCCGGTGGCGGTGGCGGTGGCGGTGTCCCCAGTATCTGCTCCAACACCCAGCGACCTCTTTTGACGGGAGAAGTCCGCGTTGGATTAGAGGTGACCGTCAGAACGCTGGCATGGCTAAGTATTCCACCGCGTGAGGTCCCCTGTAACTTGACGCGGCGGAATGACCTACCTTTAATCTTTTCACCCCCGGGTACGGGGTTCTCGTGTCCCCACCAGTTTCCTTGTGTATCTACGATACCATAGTGGCCCGCTATAGGTTGATTAAGGAAGGTATAGTCAGCATCGATTAGATCGAGCAGACTCCTGTCTTCGCGAAAGATTGATTGAATAAAAAGTTCGGTCTCTTTTAGCATAGCCAGGCGCAAGCTGCTATTGAAGGTCGGAAATTTTTCGAGATCAGGTGCAACCGTTGTCAGTCTTTGGATTTGAAGCCATTGAGTTCCGAAATTGCGTCCCAATTCGGAGGCTTTTGGATCTGCTAACATCCGTTTAACTTGCGACTCCAGATTCACAGTGAGTTGTTTTCTTTCAGCGAGTTCAAGGAGTTCGTCATCTGGCATACTGCTCCACAAGAAGTAGGAGAGCCGTGAGGCGAGTTGAAACTCATCAATCGGATACGGTTCTGGATGCTGCGGATGGTCATCTAACTCCAACCGAAATAGGAACTTAGGTGAGCAGAGGATGACTTTAATCGCTTCTTGGATGCTTGCCTCCCACACCGCGCCGTCGGCTTGGACTGATGCAACAAACTGCGTGAGTTGTTCCACTTCGTTTACGGTCGGTGGACGACGATAGCCGCGCCGGAGCAAACGCGTTAGCACTTCACGGGTCTGTTCTGCTTGGGAGAGACCAGGTGTGCACGCCAGAATTTCAAAATGAGAATCGGGTCTGGTTTCTAAGGGGCCCTCTGCCCAGAGTGTGCGAATCTGGAGCTTAGCCTGCGGTTCACCTTCTGTTGGCTTAAGCATCGCAATCCCAACCTTTTCAATGTTAGGAATACCGGTAATCAGGACTTCAATTGTCTGTCTATTTTCGTCATCGCGGGCGGTAATCTCAAAAGTCTTCAAAACCTTGATATTATTGGCTACCGTAGGATCTATACCAACGAAACGGGCGAGTTTTTCCGGTGGGGCTGTCTCTTCCAATTTGTCACCCTGAATGAATAAAGCAACTTCCACGGGAGTTTCGCTGTCCGTTTCGGCGTAAAGTGTCGCGTGGTAGATGATTTCTACATCCGGAAATACCTTGAAATATGTCGCCCCTGTTGTAAAAGGTCCCGATTTCCACGTTTCTGTAGCAGTTGGATCGAGCAGGCGGTAACGTTCATCTGGGACATCATCGTGGCGAGGATCGAGACGACTGCCCCTTTGATAACGTTTGGAGGGTGGCGGTGGATCCAACAAGATGACACGTGTGGCGATTGCTTCCGCTGCTTCAAGGTAACGTTCCATTAAAAGCGGGGACATCGTGAGCACATCACCAATATTATCAAACCCGTGTCCGACATCATCTGCTGGGAAGTTTTCGGTCGGATTGAAATCAACGCCGAGTAAATCTCGGACAGTATTCTTGTATTCGACCTTGTTGAGGCGGCGGACGGTTACGCGTCCAGGATCTGGTTTAGCCGTGCGATTCGCGTGTTCAAAAATTGCTTCAATACGCGCAATAAACGCTTCAGAGTCCGGCATTGACGGTTGATCGCTATCTGATGGTGGCATCTGACCTGTTGTTAGCATGTCTAAGACCCGTTCCCAGACATCCCGATTCTCAATTAATGAAGGGTTGTCCGTGAATGAATTGAGGGCGAGTTCGGCAGCGGGTTGGTCACCAGCGTGACAACTAAAACAGTACTGTTCCAAGAAAGGAATCCCATCCTCTGAAAAACTCGGGACTTCGGCTTCAATCGGGTTGGCAGTGAAAGCAACAAGCAGTAGCACTAAGGTCAGACAAAAACATTGCAAGGCATAATTGAACGAAATCATTAGTACACTCCCCGAACTGTCGGATAGGGTTTTGCTTTTTTGTAATAACGTTGCGTTTGTTTATGAGTTTACGCCATTTTCAGTAATTATATCCCAATGTAAGACACAAAGGCAAATAAAAACCCACTAAATACCGGATTATTTGGTTTTCTGAAAAAAAATTGCGCTTTAAGGTCGGTTTTGCTAAAATAGCAGCATTGGCGTCAGCAAATATCTCAGATACTGCCCATGTGTCCTTTTAATACAACTTATCCATATGAGTTGAAGATACTATAGGAGTATTCCAGCCATGAATCGACACGAACAAGAAGCAATTGTGAACGCAGCAGCGTTGCAAACCGTCTGTAGCCAACTCTACCAAAAAGTAGGCGTTGCCCAGTCAGATGCAGATACCGTCGCGGAAATGCAGGTCCTGATGGATTTACGGGGCGTTCACTCACACGCGACACGCGCCGTGCCACGCTATGTCCGAGGCATCATCAGCGGTGATATAAATCCGAATCCACAGCTTCAAAGACTTGAAGATAACGCCGCTTCTGTCTTGTTAGATGGCGACCGCGGATTAGGACATCTTGTGGGTGTCCGTGCGATGAACATCGCCATTGAAAAAGCAAAGTCCGCTTCGATTGGCGTGGCTATTGTTCGGAATAGTAATCACTTTGGGGCTGCTTCCAGCCATGCGATACGAGCCACAGAACACGATATGATCGGCTTCGCGACGACGAATGGACTCGGTGTGAACGTCGCTGTCTTTGGGGCAAGAAGCACTTCGATCGGGAATAATGCGCTCTCCTTTGCCATCCCTGCCGGTGAAGAACCGCCGCTTGTGTTGGATATGGCGTGTGGTGCCGCTGCCGCCGGGCGGATTGGAACCGCAAGGCTATATGAGGAAAAGATTCCATTGGGATGGGCACTTGATGCAGATGGCAATGAAACGGATGATCCATCCAAAGTGGCGGCGATTTTACCCGCTGCGGGTCCCAAAGGCTCAGCACTTGCGATCGTGATGGATGTTTTATGCGGTCCGTTAAGCGGTGGGTTGATGGGTATCAACAAGCATTATCAGCCTGGGGATGCCCCGCGAGAGAAACGCGTATCCGCACACTTTTTTTTCGCGATTAACATCGCCAGTTTCACCTCTATTGTGGAATTCAAGGCTGAAATTGACCGCCAGATTCGGATGACCCGTCAAGCTACCCCACGCAGCGGATTTACACGCGTCACACTGCCTGGTGAAATCGAATGGGAATTGACGCAGGAACGCCTCGAAAATGGGATTCCGCTTCATCGAGAACCAGTGCGGGAACTTGAGCAGCTTGCCGACGAATTGGGTGTTGAAATTCCGTGGGACAAGTAATCAATTTTCTCCTTGCAACCCCTCCCTATATCCGTGTATAATTGGCAGTATCCACAATCCAATCGCTAACTATACACGGAGAAAACCTCGTGCCAACACGCAACATCAAACCGACCCACAAACCCATCAAAAACTACTATGTTGAGCTCGAAGAATACGCAAAAGTCGGTGCCGAACACGAAGGCGCAGTCCGAACCGCATTCCAAAATCTCCTCCAACACTATTGCCGACAGGCAGACTTAATCCTTGTCTGCGAAAAGACACGCTACACAAAAACAAACAGACGTATCCGGTTAGATGGAGAAGTTGTCGATGCCTTCGATTTGCCACACGGCCACTGGGAAGCAAAAGATACACAGGACGATCTCCCTACCGAAGCACAGCGGAAATCGGAAGCAGGGTACCCCTTTAAAAATATCATCATTCAGTCGCCGAACCGCGCCCTCCTCTACCAAAACGGGCACCTCCGACTTGATGTAGACCTCACAGATTCAAGCAACCTTATTAATCTGTTGAACACCTTCTTTGCGTATCAGGAAGAAAACATCGTCGATTGGTATGCCGCGGTTGAAGAATTCAAAGAGAAGGTACCGGTGTTGGGACGTGGTGTCGCAAAGCACATTGAGACCGAAATGCAGGATAATCCTCAGTTCCGACAAGCGTTTCAGAGTTTCCATCAACAATGCCGAGCATCCGTTGATCCGAACCTTACCGAAGCACAGGTTGAGGAGATGCTGATCCAACACCTCCTCACCGAGCGGATTTTCCGCACCGTCTTCGACAATCCCGATTTTACCAACAGGAACATCATCGCCCAAGAAATTGAGAAGGTCGTTCAGATCCTCACCCGCCGTTCTCCGAGTCGTTCCGAGTTCCTCCGTCCCTTGGATCCGTTCTATACTGCGATTGAGAGAACCGCTGCGACTATCACTGATTTTTCACAGAAACAGGCTTTCCTAAATACCGTCTACGAGCAATTCTTTCAAGGCTTCTCTGTCGATGTCGCTGATACACACGGCATCGTCTACACGCCCCAGCCGATAGTTGACTTTATGGTGAAAAGCGTTGAACAGGTCCTTAAAACCGAGTTCGGACGTTCACTTTCGGATATGGGGGTTCACATCATCGATCCGTTTGTCGGCACCGGCAACTTCATCGTCCGACTCATGCAAGAGATTCAAGGACGGCGACTGCCGCAAAAATACCGAGAGGAACTCCACTGCAACGAAGTGATGCTGCTCCCCTATTACATCGCCAGTCTCAACATTGAACACGCCTATTTTGAGAAAACCGGCGACTATGAACCCTTTCCACATATCTGTTTTGTGGATACGTTCGATACGTTCGGTCTGATGGACGCGCCCCACCAGACTGGGGAGTTCACCTATTTCACACCTGAGAATACGCTAAGGGTTGAGGAACAGAAGGAAACCCCGATGTTCGTCGTTATCGGCAATCCTCCCTATAATGCCAGACAGGCTAACGAAAACGATAATAACAAAAATAAGCCACACGCGGGTGTTGATGGTCGGGTGCGCGCCACATACGCAGCCGCTTCGAGCGCGCAACTTAAAAATAAACTCTATGATCCTTATGTGAAGGCGATTCGGTGGGCAACAGATAAACTGAGTGATGAAGGCATTGTCGTATTCGTGACGAACAACAGTTTTATCGACGCACAGATGTTTGACGGCATGCGGCAACACCTTTCCGAAGAGTTTGATACGCTCTATATTTTGGATTTAGGTGGTAATATTCGTAAGGGACAACCTGGTGACTCCAATGTGTTCGGCATTCAGGTCGGAGTGAGTATCAATATCCTCATAAAATCAAAACAAAATCAAGGGGTGCCAGCGCGTATCTTCTATAACGACGAAACCGCAGATCTGCGTAAAGAACGGACGTTTGCGTTTTTGGAGGAAAAGCAGCACGTCGGTAACGTAGTGTGGCAGGAGTTGACACCTAATAAACAGCACAAATGGCTCACGGAGGGACTTCACGTTGACTTTGACACTTTCATTCCAATAGGAAATAAGATTGCAAAGGCAAGTAAAGAAAATGTAGAGGGAGTGCTTTTCAAAACCTACAGCCTTGGAGTTGCAACGAATCGCGATGCATGGGTTTATAATTTTAATCAAACTGCACTGACTGAAAACATGTGCGCGATGATGGAATTCTATAACTCACAAGCGTTAAAGTGGGAACATCAAACAGAGGAAAATATAAGTGTTGATGATTTTGTGACGTATGATGACACCCAAATTAAGTGGACAGACCGGCTGAAATCGGAATTGAAAAAGGGTGGACTTGTTACATTTTCACCAAGAAACATGAGAACCTCTCTCTACCGTCCATTTACAAAATTGAATCTTTACTTCGATAAATTGATGAATCAACGGACTTATGTGTTTCCTTCCATCTTCCCCACACCAGAAACGGAACTGGAAAATCAGATTATTTGTGTCAATATGACCCCAGAAAGACCATTTGCCTGTTTGATGAGTAATTGCATTCCTGTGAATGTCATGACAGGTGGTTTTGGATCGCCCACACAATGCTTCCCTTTCTACACCTACGATGAAGACGGCACAAACCGCCGCGAAAACATAACCGACTGGGCATTGACAGAATTCCAAGCGCATTACGAAGACGACACCCTCACGAAGTGGGACATCTTCCACTATACCTACGGACTCCTGCATCATCCCGAGTATCGTGAGCGGTATCAGGAAAACCTCAAGCGCGATTTACCGCATATCTCTTTCGCCGAAGACTTCTGGGGATTTACAAAAGCAGGTACGCGGTTAGCAGACCTCCACATCAACTACGAATCGCAGCCCGAATATGATAAGCTTAATCCCATCGAAACACCGGAGATGCAAGTAGATTTGTCCGTAGAGCGGATGAAATTTTCCAAGGACAAAACGCAGTTGAAATATAACGATTTCCTTACATTAGAGGGTATCCCTCCCGAAGTGTTCAATTATCGGTTAGGTAACCGTTCTGCGTTAGAGTGGGTGGTGGATCAGTATCGTGTCAAAGTAGATAAACGGAGCGGCATCCGCAACGATCCGAATCGTGAGGAAGACCCAGAATATATCCTCCGTTTGATCGGACAGATTATCACCGTCAGTTTAGAGACAGTAGATATTGTTAACGCGCTACCCGAACCTCGGTAAAAGAGATTTCCGAACCTCGATTTTCTGATGCCATCGTAGGAGACGTGGTAAGCCGAAAACAAATATGTTATAATAAAAACTGCAGATGCTACTTGAAAAGGAGATCTCCACATGAACAAAACGATTTCATTGGAACAGCTTCCACCGCAAATTGAGAACTTGCTTCGGACAAATTGGGAAAGTCATGAAAGCCTTGTCCTTGAACACAATGGGAAGCCTGTGGCAGCGATTGTCCCGATGGATGAGTATCGTAAATGGCATCCTGATAAAGATGAAAACGCCTTTGATTACGAGCTCCCCGCGGACCTGCTTGAGGCTTATCATAAATTGCTTGATAAGAAATTCTCTACAGGTTTAACGTCCGAGGAAGAGGTTAAGTTGGCAGAGGTGGACCAGCAGCTTAACGACGCTGAAGCAGCACAACCCCTCATACAGTCGATGCGGAAGTATACCGCCTTGCGAGATGAAAATTGGAAGCAGAGATATGAAGAGGTTGTTACCAAACTGCGCGAATTGAAGGAATTGATGTGAATCAAAAAACATCACCTCGTATCCGCCGACGAGAATGCCCACCTGTGATGCAAGGCAGGACTGGATATCGGAACGCTGTGCCTTATCTACGCAGAGACTTTGATTTTCGTTGTGCTTATTGCGGTATTCACGAACAAATGAAAGGCGGCCCCCAAGCTTTTTGCATTGACCATTTTAAACCGAGAAGCAGAGGCGGCCCTATCAATGACTACACCAATCTTTATTGGGTTTGTATTCCGTGCAATATGATAAAACATGACAGATGGCCGACAAGCGAGCAACTTCGCCAAGGATACCGTTTCGCAGATCCGTGTCGCGAACAAGATGTTGGCGTTCATTTCGTTGAATCTGACGATGGTTTACTTCAGCCCCTTACAACTTGTGGTGAATACCACGTTTCCACACTGCGTCTGAACCGGGCATGGCTGCGGCAACACCGTCGTGATCGGATTCAAAAATGGACTCGACTCAATGAAGCCGATCAATTGCGAAAAGAACTTGAGCATGCAGTTGAGGCGCGCCCAATAGACGATGCCACTCGGATAATGCAACGTTTGCTCTCTTTCCTATCTGAAGAAATCGAAGCATTACGAAACGAATTGGCAGTAGCCATCCCGATGTGGAAAAACTTCTGAAAAATATAGGGTCATACTAACTGAAAATAGTACTTGAGATAAAAAATGAGTTGGCAAGAACTAAAAGATCTCATTCAGTCAATAAAACCTGCAGACTTTGAGGAACTCACTGCCACATTGCTGACATTATTTCTCAAAGACCCTTTTGTAGTTGCCAGATCTGGCGATCAACCAAGTGGCGATGCCAGGAGCCTGACAGGTGAGGTATCAATACAAGCTAAGAAATACGCTGGTAAAAACAATCCTAACGCAAAAACAATTGAAGGAGATATCCGCCAAACAATACGGACGTTACCGAATCTTCAAGTCTATGTTTTAGCGGTCTCCCGTGACACAGCACAACTGCGTGATACATTGGATGCTGTTGAAGAAGAAACCGGCTTGGATATCGTTGTCCTTGAGTTGACTGATAATCTATCAGATCTCGGAGCATTATGCGTTACTTATTGGGAGGATATCCACCACTTCTTTGATCTGTCAGATATGGATCCGCAATTCTCGGTTTGGGTTCAAATAGCAAGAGATGATTCAAAGACACAGGCTCAAATGGAGAAGGTTCAAAGCAAATTGGAAGACGGTATCCAAACGCAAAAGCATGTTCAAGAAGATGTCGGAAAATATCTGCGTAAGCGTTTTGCCACGGACAAAGGTTTCAATCCAATCAACTTGCCCCAAGCAATAGATCGGGATCCTCTAGAATCGAAAATAATGGATTGGTGGGAAATCGAAGAGGCACCTATTTGCTGTCTTGAAGGCAAGGAGGGCATGGGAAAATCGTGGCTTGCTGCTAAGGCAATGAACTCAATCTGTAAAAACGAAAGCATTGTTGCCTTTTGGTTAGACAGTAAGGACTGGAGTGGTCACAAGTCTATTTTTGATTTACTTCACACCTGTTTCAGTGTAATCTATCCCTCTTACGAGCAGAGGAAGATCACCAAGCTGCAAAACAAACCTGCCAAAATCTGGCGTAAAACACTTATTGTCCTAGACGGTGTCAATGAATGGAACGCAATTGAAGCAGCCCAACGAATTCTTACCGAATATGATAATCCTAATAGCGAATGGGCAGATAGAATCCGTTTTTTGTTAACCATCCGTTCTTTGGATAACTATCCAGATTTTGAGAGTTACTTGCCGGAAGACTGCCACAAAATTTCGGTTGAACCTTTCAACGACACCGAATTACAGGATGCGCTAACCCAAAAAGACTTGAAACCTGATGACCTACCGGATTCATTGATAGAATTTGCAAAAATCCCGAGATATTTGCAGAGGTGCATTGAACTGCAAGACGAACTTGGTTCATTTGGTGTTGTCACTAAGGAGATGGTCTTATTAGCGGATTTGTCTAACAAAATTAAACACTCAGACCCGCAGATTAAACAAAAACTCGGTTGGATGCGTCCCGAGGACCCTAAAGACTTTTTTTCACATCTAGCGAAACAAATAGAATGGAACAAAGTTGATGCCGCCCCAGAGAAACTTGGGCAACTGCTTAAAGGGTGTTTTTCCGACTATTCCAAAATCAGGCGCGATTTAGAAGAACAACGCATTGTAAGCAAAGCAGGTCTATATGATGCAAAGTTGGGTGCTGATTACGTTTTACTTTGCTGGACACTTTACCTCTCTAACCTTTTTGATAACACAGAGTCTACAGGAATTGAAGATTTACTTGAGAATTTTCAGCAAGAACTTGAGCCAATTCTTTCAGAAGATCTGAGAACAGAGGCACTGTTTGCCGCACTACAGTTATCTGCTATATTTCCAAATACTGAAATTTCACAAGAACAACTTTCACAAAAACGAGCCGCTTTGATGCTTGCTTGGTTCAATAGTCACAACGCACAAATTACAGATGAACGACTATCGTTTTGGGCAGAAAAAGATCCCGATGCTTATGCACAAGTAGTCGAATTTGAATTTAGACATCACAATTCTCCAAATTATGAAGATGCTCTCATTGCACCGCTAGCGAAAACTTGGCTCCACAAAAAAGGTCAAATTAATCGTGTAGCGTCGCGTCTCAAGAAATGGCTTCTTCCGACCCACTCTGTTAACTCACCAGAAAATCGCGAATATATGGATTTTAAAGGTCACCAGATTCCCAAGAAAAATTACGACCCACAAGTTCAATTGTCAGCTGCTGCACTTTCAATCCTGTCCCAGAGACCAGAGCCTGAATTTCTGGAAACACTTGCACGTTGCTATGAAATATTGGAATGTTATGAAAATCTAGATCGAAGGGATATTGGCGTACTGATGCGATGGGGATATACCGAAAAGGTCTTAGAGGATTTATATTTGTTAGCAGAACAATCTCCATCCGATACCCAGTTATTAAAAGGTGTTTGTCGCTTGGTAGATTTCTTCCATGTAGGTTTACCTCCAAATTTGAAACGTGCCCTTTCGAAAGAAGATTTGGAGAAACGCACTTTTATCGAACAATACGACCCTATACTTAATCGATTTATGAATCATATCCGCAATGAGGAACGAATACTAACCGAGGATTCACCGGAAACTAATGCGAATCGTGGGTACTATGGATTGGACTATTTAGCAGTTCGTAAAGACCTAGATCCTTGGTGTGACGAGGATCGGAATGAAATCACGAAGATTTCACACTATACCTCAGTTAATCCGGAAAAGGGAATAAGTAAGGATTTAATTCCGTGGATTGCCAAATATATTCCCGAACGTTATCGGGAACTTAGCTGTAATCTTAAAATTAACGCCCTAAATCCCGAGTATCCACCATATGCACTCCGAGTCACCCAGGAACTTATTTTTAATCCTGAAGATCGCGAAAAAATTACGGAAGCAATTCTTGAAATCAAAGAACATCTAGTTCAAGGAAACGATTCATCCTGCCAGCGTGTTCGTTCGTTAACCGAAATTCTCCTTTTTTCAGCTTCTGGTGATAAACTAATAGATTGGTTTAAATTTTTGGCTTCGCACGAATCACTTAGAAAATCAATTTTTACTGAAACACTGCAAGTATTACTTAATAAATTGTTGCCAGACTCAGTTGTAAGATTCGTACAGCAGAAATTAGAAATACCCCGATCTTTATCACCTGATAACCGACTTCCCTCTAATATAGAATCGGAAAAAATCACAGGAGAAGACTTCTGGTGGTGGATTTACTTGTGTATTTCCGATAGTGCTGAAAACATAGAAACGTGGGCCTTGGAAAATCTAAGACGGAGACAATCAAATTTACACTCTATAACTTTTCATTCGCTCCATAAAGCAACATTGGATTCAAACCGATTTTTATCAGAAATTTTTACTGACAAAAATGTACGGAAACATCTTTTTCTGAAGGATGGAAGATTTTTTACAACCCCTATTTATGAGGGTGAGAACCCGTACGTCTACGAAGATTTAGTGTCCGTTTTACCTCAAGAAATTGTGGGTTCCTTCCTCTGTTCACCAGAACGCTGTGCTGACCTGGCAAGATGGGGAAAAGAACTTATGAAAAAGAAGTTTTCAATTCTTCAAGGTGCTAAAGCAGATTTTGATCATCGTGAGGAAATGAGATTTTGGGTTAATCCAAAAGTCCTTCAGAACTGGGCAGAACAGAATAAAGACGATTTTTTGTCCTTAGCAGACAAATATCTCACAAAGCTTTGCAAATCTCCACGATACCACCGAGTATCCCGTAAATTTACGGAGGCGGTCTTTTGTTTACTTTTACGCTTCCAACCTACCGTTGCAATGGAACATTACCATCAGTGGAATGCTAAAAATTTCCAACCGGTTTACGGAACGCCTTACGATATACCGATTCACGTTTTTCAACTCTGGCACGTTGAGGATTTCAACTTATCTGAACATCATGATCTCAGATGCAGGCTGCTGGAGGAATGTCTAAACGATGAAAAAATCATGTTTATGACGCTTGCTGCTTTAGTTGGAGGAGGTGAAAAGGAATTATGGGATTTGGTGACGCAGAAGTACTTAGTGAGTCCTTATGCAAAACAACGCAATTTGGGAGTCTCGATTTTACCGTGGTTTGGGACAAGTGAAGCTATTGCTCGTCTTTCACAATTGAAATCAGAAGATTCAAGTCAATGGGTTCGTGAGCATGCTACATGGGCGTACGAGGCTGCCCAACAGGAACGAAGTTGTCAAGAAGTTTATCGAGAGACTTTAAAGACCCGCGATCTGTTTCAAATTTGTGCTGTTTTCGAGCAAATTGAGCCTGCTCTATCCCCTATTGCCCGATGGTGGCATTACAAGATCGAAGATGAAGAAGAATTCTATAAGGAATCCCAAGATATCAATCCTAAATTTTTTGCCCTCGTTGCTCGATTTTGGAAGCGATGGGGAAATTCCTTACCCACAAGAAATAATGTTGAAGTTTTCGATAGAAAACTTCGTGAGTATTGTCGAGGTGAGAGATTTTTAGCGGGTCGGGCTCCTCGAATCGCCCCCTGGTGGAAACCGTCTTCCAATTGAGATGGTTTACGGTGGTTTTGTGAAGTCAAGAAAAGCACTGAGTAATTGAGTAAAAAATGGTAATTATCCTGAAAATTCTAAAATCCTGAAAATCCTGATTCAGACAATCAGCACCTCACATTACTCAACACCGGCAATAGGAGTGTGTAAAGTGAATGAGGGACCTAAGAAAAGGCACAGCCTAACAGGAAACCATGCTACAACGAAATCTTTTCCTACCGAACAATCT